>NZ_JABAIW010000062.1:0-24261 GCF_014231265.1 Clostridium sp. DJ247
TAAGACTAATAAAAAATATTTAAATGTGACTTCAACATTGGTAATATGTCCCTACGTATAAGTTAAATTTAAGTTGTAGGTATCTGTATGCAGCTTTTGACTAGAATTATATTAGGGGTTTTATAGGTAATTATACAAGGTTTGATTTTGTAATGGAGTTTTTATATAATAGTAATATATAAAGACTATAGTTATACAACTAATAAGGCAGAGTTTAATAGTGTGATACCATTGGTTAAGTCTTATTTTTGTACTACATAAACTTTTGGAGGAGATTACTTTTGAAAAAATATAATAAAATATTACTTCCATTAATAGTTACTTTCATATTTTTAATTGGAAATGTAGTAGGACATGTTAGTGTAAACAACGTAAAAACTGATAACTCAATAGTACATGCTAAACCAGGAAGTTCATCTTCAAGTTCAGGCAGTAGAAGTTCAGGAGGCTCTAAGTCAGGGTCATCAAGCTCCAGCAGCGTTTCAGGTAGTTCTGGTGGATATAAGTCGGGAAATTTTAGTGGGTCGACAAGTTCTAGTACTAGCAAAAGTTCTAGTAGCTCTACATCAGTAAACCCAAACACCTCATCAAGCTCAAATAAGAGTTCCAGCAGTTCTGGTGCTTCGGGGAGTTTTAAGTCAGGAAGTTTTAGTACACCTTCGAATTCTAACAGTAACAAGGATTCTACTAGTAGTTCATCAACTGATAAAAGCAGCTCATCTACGAAGAGTAGTAGTTCTACATCAGGATTTTCTTCTGGATCATTTTCAACAGGTAATGCCGATGCAAGTAATTCAAAGAATTCTAATAACCCTAAAAATTCATACACACCACCAAAGACTAACTATGAAAATTCATCGCAGTCCTATGGCTCCAAACGAAGCTATATACCAATACCTTTACCAATACCAATACCAGTGCCTCATGGTGGCTATAGTTCATACAATTCTAGTGGACAATACTTAGGAAACGCACCATCAAACTACGGTAGTGTTTTTGCTAGTGCTATACTAAATATAATTATAATTGCATTGATAATATTCTTAGCATATAAAGCTTATAGGATAATAAAGAAATACAAAAAATAGCATTTGTTCTTTAATTAGCTATTTAATTTATCTTTTGCAATAAAAAATTAAAAAGTAAACAAGGAGAATATTTCTATGAACAATTTAGTTGATTCCATTATTTCAAAAATGATTTTATATTTTGGAAAAGATGTTAGACGAATTAATCACGCTTTGAAGGTATACAGCTTAGCAAAAAATATAGGGGCTATTGAAGGGTTATCTGGGGAAGAAAAAATAATTCTAGATGCAGCAGCTGTTTTACATGATATAGGAATAAAGGAAAGTGAAAAAAAATATAACACTTCCATGGGAAAATATCAAGAAATTGAGGGACCTGCTGTTGCAAGGGAACTTTTAAAAGAATATAATTTGGATGAAAAATTACTTGAACGTATATGTTATTTAATAGGAAACCATCATACATATACAAAAATTGATGGTTTAGATTTTCAAATATTAGTAGAAGCTGATTTTCTTGTAAATATTTTCGAAGATAACATGGATAAGAAACAGATTACTACTGTAAAAGAAAAGTATTTTAAAACTAAAACAGGTATAGATTATGTAAATAGCGTGTATTTGGATTCTATTTAGTTTTAATTTAATTCTAAATAGATACTAAATGAATATTAATGATTCAACTGTATAATGATAATAGTAAAGGAATAGGATGTAATTTAATATTTTCCTATTCCTTTTATATACTTATATTTTAAAATACTTAGTTTCATATAAAACTGTATACTAAACTGCTAATATACAGGAGTGCAAAAATGTTTGTATTTAGGATCTTTACCTTTAGTTATATTGAAAAAGGACTCTTTAATTTTTTTGCAAATATCTCCTTGTTTTCCATCACCAATTTTTCTGTTATCTACTTCAACAATTGCAGTAACCTCCATAGCTGTACCACTAAAAAAAGCTTCTTCTGACGCATATAATTCTGTTCTTGCAATATTTCTTTCAACTACTTCTAATCCTAATTTTTCTTTTGCAAGAAGCATGACGGTTTCTCTTGTTATTCCTTCAAGAATATTATCAGAAGGAGGAGGAGTAATAAGCTTGCCTTTTTTAACAATGAATAGATTCTCACCAGGTCCTTCGGAAACATAGCCATTATTCGTAAGAAGCAAAGCTTCGTCATAACCGTTTTGTACTGCCTCGAGAGACGCTAGAGCGGAGTTTAAATATCCTCCTGTAGCTTTAGTTCTAGGAGATAACATGTTATCCCCATTTCTTGTCCAAGAAGATACAGCAACTCTAAACTCATCTTTTCCGGCAAATTTTCCTAAAGGTTGGCAGTAAATAAGAACTCTATTATCATCATCGAAAAGGCTTGGACTAATATTTGTTGATCCTTTAAAAGCAATAGGTCTTATATATACAGTAGTTTTAAAATTATGTTTTCTTAAGAGTTCTAAAGTCCAGTTACATAGTTCCTCAGCGGTATAAGAAATGTTTATATAAAGAGTTTTGCAGGATTGAAGCAGTCTCTCATAATGATCTCTTAACCTGAAACAGTACAATTGCTGAGATTCTTCATCCCAATAGGCTCTTATACCTTCAAAACAGCCAAGTCCATAATTAAAAGCCTTGCATCTTATATCAATGCTTACTTGGTTTTCCGCTAAGATTTCACCTTGATAAAATACATAAGAGTTTTCCATTAAAAATAACCTCCTTGATATATGATTTGTAAAAGTGATTTCCGCATATAAATACTACGGATTATATGCAAGAAAAGTTTCAAATTATCACCTGAGAGCAATAATATTAATCACTAATATTGTTCAGGTTTTACTGATTATACATAAAAAATGAAATATATAAGATGGTAATAAAAATTATTTATAAACTCTAACAATTTAGAGAATAATATACGCCTATTGCTTTATACTGTCAACCTGTTTAGAGAACTTTGTGTTTTAAAAAAAATTTTCAAAACATATTGACAAGCTTAGAATAAGGATGTATCATTTAAAATAAATTGAAAAATATAAAACATAAATATTTGTTTTATAAATTTTTGAAATGGATATAAAATACTGTGAAAGGGAAAAGTAAGCTTTTTAAGACTTTAAAGAGAGTGGGGATTGGTGGAAACCCATAAGTGCAAATTGCTGAAAATCACCCTTGAGTTGCAGGCTGAAACAAAAGTAAGCTGAGCCGGTGAGTAGCCGTTATATATATGAGTAAAAATTTGGGTGGTACCGCGATAAACTTCTCGCCCCAAGAGAGGTTTATCGCATTTTTATTTATACTTATATATATTCAGTAAACCTTCAAATAAGAACTTTTAATAAAATTATATATTATTAACTAATTGATAGTAATTAAAAACATTGATAGAGAAGAGTAAGTGGAAAAGATATTTAACAGAGAGTGGGGAGTGGTGAGATCCTGCAATAATCGTCCACTGAAAATCACTCTAGAGTTGCAGGCTGAAACAAAAGTAAGCTGGGCCGGTGAAAGCCGTTATGGGTATATGAGTAAAAATTTGGGTGGTATCGCGGACAGACTTCTCGCCCCATAGAGAGGTCTGTTTTTTATGTACATATTGATGTTAGCTAAAAATATATTCAAAATAAAATATATTGTTAAAACTAAATAAATTTTTAAATAAGAGAAGGGTGGAACAAAAAAATGGCAAAAATGTATTATGATCACGATGCAAATTTAGAATTATTAGCAGGTAAGAAGGTAGCAATTATAGGTTATGGTAGCCAAGGTCACGCTCATGCACTTAACTTAAAAGATAGTGGAGTAGATGTTTGTGTAGGACTATATAAAGGAAGTAAATCTTGGGAAATTGCTGAAGCAGCAGGATTAAAAGTACTAGAAGCTTCAGAAGCAGCAAAAGAGGCAGATTTCATAATGATACTTATACCAGACGAAAAACAAGCAGCACTTTATAGAGAAAGTATCGAACCAAATCTTACAGAAGGAAAATCATTAGTATTTGCTCATGGATTTAATATCCACTTTGGACAAATAAAGCCACCAGCTTACGTTGATGTATTCATGGTAGCACCAAAAGGACCAGGACACACTGTAAGAAGCCAATATGAAGAAGGAAAAGGAGTTCCATGTCTTATAGCAATGCATCAAGATGCTAGCGGAAAAGCTAAAGAATATGCATTAGCTTATGCAAAAGGAATTGGCGGATCAAGAGCTGGAGTATTAGAAACTACTTTCCAAGAAGAAACTGAAACAGATCTTTTCGGAGAACAAGCGGTATTATGTGGAGGAGTTACAGAACTTATAAAAGCAGGTTTTGAAACTCTAGTAGAAGCAGGATATCAACCAGAAAGTGCATATTTTGAATGTTTACATGAAATGAAGCTAATAGTAGACCTTATTAATGAAGGCGGCTTAAGCTACATGAGATACTCAATAAGTGATACTGCTGAGTATGGAGATTATTGTACAGGAAAGAGAATTATAACAGAGGAAAGCAGAAAAGCAATGAAAGATGTATTAACAGAAATACAAGATGGAACTTTTGCTAGAAACTGGATCGTTGAAAACCAAGTAAACAGACCATCCTTTAATGCAATAAGAAGAAAAGAAAGAGAACACCAAATAGAAACTGTTGGTAAAGAACTTAGAAAAATGATGCCTTGGGTTAAAAATAAGGAATAATATATAAAAAGCTTTATAGTAATTCAATAAATAAGAGCTTGTAAGGTTCTATAAAGAAAGTAGAAAGGTAAATACCATAGTTATAGACATAAACAGGGGGTAAATACATGAAACTAAAAGGTGCACAAGTATTATTAGAATGCTTAAGAGAACAAGGTGTAGATGTTATATTTGGATATCCAGGTGGACAGGTTTTACCTATTTATGATGCTCTTTATGATGCGGATCACATAAAACATATAATAACTGCACATGAGCAAGGGGCAACACATGCTGCAGATGGATATGCTAGAGCCACCGGAAAAGTAGGAGTAGTATTGGCTACATCAGGTCCAGGAGCAACGAACACTGTTACAGGTATTGCTACAGCCTTTGGAGATTCCGTTCCAATGGTTGTAATAACTGGCCAGGTTCCTTGTAGTTTGCTTGGCAGATCATCATTTCAAGAAGCTGATATAGTAAGTATTACTAAAAGTATTACTAAGAAAAATTTTCTTGTTAAAGAGATAGAAAAACTTCCTCAAGTGATAAGAGAGGCCTTTGAACTTTCGCGTACTGGACGACCAGGTCCAGTACTAGTAGATATCCCTAAAGACGTTCAAGTGGCTTCTATGGAGTACGAACCTGTGCTGATAGATACTTCTTATAAAGCAGAAAATAGTTCAAATTATGATGATAAAGTAAAAGATGAATTTAATGAGAGCTTAAAAAAAGCTATTGAAGCCATAAACTTAAGTAAGAGGCCATTTATATATGCAGGCGGAGGAGTAGGTATTTCAGGTGCTGCTGATGAACTTATGAGATTATCAGAAAAAATTAAAGCTCCAGTAACCTGTTCCCTTATGGGTTTAGGAGTATTTCCTGGAGAACATCCTTATTTTACCGGTATGGTTGGTATGCATGGTACACGCTGTTCTAATATTGCAATAAATAAATGTGATTTGCTTATTGCAATAGGTGCACGTTTTAGTGATAGAGTTACCAGTGATAGAAACAGCTTTGCCTCACAAGCTAAAATAATTCATATAGATATTGATCCAAATGAATTGAGTAAAAATGTAAATGTCCATATTCCAGTTAACGGAGATGTAAAAAAGGTATTAAGCTTTTTAAATGAGAACATAAGAGAAAAAGAAAAGAGTCAGTGGAACGAGCAAATTGCCTCTTTGAAAGAAAATTACCCTTTAAAATGTACAGATTATAATGGGGTAAGTCCGAAAGAAGTTTTAGAAACCCTTTATAAACTAACTGGTGGAAAAGCAGTTATTTCAACAGAAGTAGGACAAAATCAGATATGGACAGCACAGTTTTTTAAGTTTAATAAGCCAAGAACTCTTATAACTTCAGGAGGTCTTGGAACTATGGGATTTGGACTTGGAGCGGCAATAGGTGCTTCTATTGGGCGTCCTGATTCTAAGGTTATAAATATAGCTGGTGATGGAAGTTTTAAAATGAATTCTATAGAGCTTGCTACTGTTTCTAAATATCAAATTCCTATGATTCAAATAGTCTTTAATAATCACGCCCTAGGAATGGTAAGGCAATGGCAAGATTTGTTTTATAACAAGAGATTTTCTCAAACTCATATAGGTTCAGAAGTGGATTTTATAAATTTAGCTAAGGCTTACGGTATAAAAGCAATAAAAATAAGCGAAAATGGGCAAATAGAACAGTGTATTAAAGAAGCTTTAGAATATGATGGACCAGTATTTATTGAAGTTGAAGTTCATTCAGATGCAAAAGTATTTCCTATTGTTCCTCCGGGAGCACCTATAGAAAATATAATTGAAAGTGTTTAATAATAAAGTGAAACTTAAACAGCTCCGATTTTATTCGGAGCTGTCGTTTATTATTATAAATCAGATAGTAAATAAATATCTAATTGAATCTTGCTAAATTATTTGGCAAAGTGGACTTCTTACAATTACCAATCTGTCAGTAGTAGTGGTTTCAACATTAAAAACAAGGAATGCTTCGTTACCTACAACAAATGTGCATATTAAATCTCCTTGTGGAGGAATATTAATTTGTGGGTTACATTCTCTTATTCCACTTCTTATCAATAGTATAGCTAGTGCTCGTGAAATTCTTATTACAACTACTTGTTCTATATTTCCTATTTCTATCTTAATTAATAAAAAGAAACGTCCGTTAATTTCAGCTACACATTCACTAATTATTCTTGTTATAGAGTCTTGGTTTAATATGCTAGTTCCTATATTTTCCATATAATTAATCCTCCCTTTGTTAACTACTTTGTTATTTGGCGGTATTAAAAAAATGGAATGATTTTCCTTTGGTGTAAAAATATCCAAATATAAACACCTAACCTTATTTGTTTCAAATTTAAATAAATAGTAGTTAAAATATATAAAACTGTTTACCAATTTTACAGTATATAGTATGAGTAAACTAAATAAGTGTTACATATTTTTATAGTTATCAGGTATGTAAATTATTTACATCTTCAATTGATTTCAGTATTGCTATTGACAAATGTGATTTTTTCGTTGTTAAAGAAAATTATAAGTGTTTTTGTTTTAATATGTATGCATATTCATAAAATACAGGTATTATCTTTAATATATTAAAATGATATAATATTGTAAAAGATAATTAATATTATTTGCATTTTAAGTATAAATAGGAGGCAAATCAGTGTCAGACAGAATAGAAAAGGATTTAATTGGAGAAAAACATATTGATGACATAAGATATTATGGAATAAACACTAAAAGAGCCCTTGAAAATTTTAATTTAGGAAATAAAACTGTAAATCTAAATTTAATTAAGGATATTGCTCTTATAAAAAAAGCTGCAGCTATGGTTAACAGAGACTTAAAAAGAATTTCTTCTGAAAAAGCACAGGCAATAATTCAAGCAAGTAATGAGGTTATAGAAGGAAAATTAGATGAAGAATTTAAAATAAGTGCATTTCAAGGTGGTGCTGGCACTTCTACTAATATGAATGTAAATGAAGTTATCGCTAACAGAGCTATAGAAATCATTGGAGGAGAGAAAGGAGATTATGATATAATTCATCCTTTAAATGACGTAAATATGTCTCAATCCACTAATGATGTTTACCCAACTGGCCTTAGAATTTCCGCAATTCGTCTAATAAGGAGGCTGAGTAATTCCTTGGCGGATTTACAACAAGCTCTTCAAGAAAAGGAAAATGAATTTGCTGATGTTATAAAACTTGGTAGAACTCAGCTTATGGATGCTCTTCCAATGATGGTAGGACAGGGCTTCGGTGCTTATGCAAAGGCTATAGAAAGAGATAGATGGAGAATATACAAGGTAGAAGAAAGATTAAGACAAGTAAATATTGGAGGTACTGCTATTGGAACAGGATTAAATGCTACAAATAAGTTTATATATATGATAACAGATGTTATTCAAGACTTAACAAAGTTAGGTATAGCAAGATCAGATTTTCCAATGGATATTACACAAAATTGTGATGTATTTGTAGAGGTGTCTGGACTTTTAAAGTCTTGTAGTGTTAATCTTTTAAAAATTTCAAATGATCTTAGAATTTTGAACTCAGGACCTAAGGGTGGGTTCGGGGAAATCTCTTTGCCAGAAGTGCAGGCGGGCTCCACAATTATGCCAGGAAAAGTAAATCCAGTTATTGCAGAAATGGTAGGTCAAGTAAGTATGAGAGTAATAGCAAATGATAGTGCCATAACCATGGCAAGCTCCATGGGGCAGTTGGAGTTAAATGCTTTTACTCCATTAATTGCAGAAAGTTTATTAGAATCACTTGAACTTTTAGGTAGATCAGTCATATTATTCAGAGAAAAATGCATTGAAAATATTAAGGTTAACCAGGAAAAATGCAGAGAAAATTTAGAGAAGTCTACTGCTATGGTCACTGCACTTATTCATTATATTGGATATGATAGAGCCAGTGAAGTAGCTAAGAAGGCATTAGAAAAAGGAAAAACTATAAGAGAAGTTATACATGAAGAAAACATAATTTCTGAAGAAATTATAGATAAAATATTAAATCCCTTTGAAGTAACTCGACCTGGAATTCCAGGTAAGCAATAAGGAGGAGCATAAATGAGTTTGAATGAAACACCACGTTCAGAAAGAGTGCATATAGCACTTTTTGGTATGAGAAATGCTGGAAAATCAAGTATAATAAATGCTATTACTGACCAAGAAATAGCTATCGTTTCAGAGGTTAAAGGTACGACTACAGATCCAGTTTATAAATCTATAGAAATACTTCCTATTGGTCCCTGTGTAATCATAGATACTGCGGGACTTGATGATATAGGACAGCTGGGAGAACTGAGAAAAAAGAAAACCTTAGAAGTTTTAAATAAAACGGACATTGCATTAATTATAATTGATGGTTCTATTGGAGTAACTGACTATGATAAATCAATTGTAAGTCAAGTTAAGGAAAAGAAAATACCTGTTATAGCAGTTTTAAATAAGATAGATAAATGTGAACTTAGTGAAGAACAAATAGGGCTTATAAACAAAGATTTAGATATACCTGTAGTACCAGCATCCGCAGCTACAAAACAAGGTATAAAAGAGTTAAAGAATAAGATTATAAGTATATTGCCTGAGGATGAGGACAAATTTAAAATAGTAGGAGACTTAATAAATCCTGGTGATTTTGTTGTACTTGTTACACCAATTGATAAAGCAGCTCCAAAGGGCAGGCTTATTCTTCCACAACAGCAGACCATTAGAGATATTTTAGAAAGTGATGCAATAGCTATTGTAACTAAAGAATACGAGCTTAAAGAAACCCTAGAAAACCTAGCTAAGAAACCAAAGCTTGTAATTACTGATTCACAGGTTTTCCTAAAAGTAGCAGCGGATACACCAAAGGATATCTTAATGACATCCTTCTCTATATTGTTTGCTAGATATAAAGGGGATTTGATAGAGCTTATAAAAGGTGTTAAAGCAATAAAAAAGTTAAAGGACGGAGATAAGATACTTGTATCGGAAGGCTGTACCCATCATAAGCAAGCAGATGATATAGGGAGAGTTAAAATTCCAAGGTGGATAAGACAGTTAACAGGCAAGCAAGTTGATTTTGAATATACCTCAGGAGTAACCTTTACGGAACAGGTTAAAAGATATGCTTTGATAATTCACTGTGGTGGCTGTATGTTAAATAGAGCGGCAATGCTGAATAGAATTGGCGATGCAAAAGAATTTAGTGTGCCTATTGTAAATTATGGCATATTAATTGCTTATGTACATGGAATATTAGATAGAGCTCTTGAACCATTCCCGTTAGCTAAGATTATATGGGATGAAGAAGATGAGGTATGAGGTAGTGGATAAATGAAAGATGATGTAGACTTTTATAATCATAATAAAGAAGATATGATATTACGGGATTTTCTTGCTGTGGACCGTACTATGCTTGCTAATGAAAGAACTTTCTTAGCATATATAAGAACAGCCTTAGGTAGTATTATTACTGGTGTTACCTTTATAAAATTATTTGATTCCAAGACTATACAGGCATTAGGCTATTTATTTGTACCAATGGGATTTATTATATTTGTATTCGGATTATATAGATTTATAAAAATATATAGACGGATTAGCAAGATAAAGTTTTAATTATTTATAGTATATATAGTGAGGAAGTGTTAAAGTATGATTAACTTAAAAAACGTAAAAACAATTTTTTTTGATTATGATGGAACTCTCCATAGCAGTATGAAAATTTACGGACCTGCTTTTAAAAAAGCTTATTCTTACCTAGTAGAAAACAAATTAGCTGAACCAAAGGTATGGAAGGAAGAAGAAATCAGCTATTGGTTAGGCTTTGGTAGTAAAGAAATGTGGCAAGAGTTTATGCCTAATTTACCAGAAGAGACAAAAATACAGTGTAGAGATATAATTGCAGAAGAAATGAAGTCTAGGATTGAACAAGGAAAAGCTGTTCTATATGATGGAGCTTTAGAGACTCTAGAATATTTAAAAAATAAAGGATATCATTTGGTTTTTATCAGTAATTGTAGGAAATACTATAGGGACTCTCATGATAAATTATTTAATCTAAGTAACTATTTTCAGACAATGTTATGCTCAGAAGAATATGATTTTATTCCTAAATATGAGATTCTAGACAAGGTAAAGCATAACTATCCAGAAGAAATGGCTATTGTAGGAGATAGAAAACATGATATGGAAGCTGGAAGAAAGAATGGAATTTACACTATTGGTTGTAAATACGGTTTTGGATTAGAAGTGGAATTACAAGGAGCAGATATAATAATTTATGACATAAGTGACTTGAAAAATTATTTTTAAACCAGTTAAAAATATTTAACGTGACGAAACATGGTAATATATCCCGGAGTATAAATTAAATTTCGGGCTTGAGTATCTATATATATGTAATATTTGAATTTGTAGTTATGGAGGTTAATAACGTATGCTTGTGACCTGTAAGAATATATTAAGCTTACCTCACCTTGAAAAAATGAAGTTAGTGGCAGGAGCAGGTGGTTTAAATAATATAATAAGTTGGGTTCATGTAGTTGAAATACCAGAAGTTTCAGATTGGGTAAAGGGAGGAGAACTACTTTTTATTACAGGTATAGCAATTAAGGATAATACTAAAGCCCTAATAAAGCTAGTAAAAGACATTCATGATAGAAATTTATCTGGACTTGTTATTAATGTAGGGCCTTATATTAAAGAAACTCCTGAAGAAGTAATAAATTTAGCTAATAATCTGGATTTTCCTATATTTGAGTTGCCTTTTGAAGTAAAATTAATAGAGGTAACTCAAATTATATGTAGAGGAATTTTTGAGAATAAGTTACAAAAAGAATCTATGGATAGTTTTATGAGGGAACTAATTTTTGGGAATATAAGTATTACAGATGAAACTATAAATAGAGCTACTTTATATGGATATAATTCAAATGAAGCTTATACGTCCTTAGTAGTAGATATTGATAATTTTAGTACATATTTGAAAAGAAAAAAAATAAAAAATGAAGAGATAATTGTAAATATAAAAATTCAAATACAGGAAATTATAGAACATATTGTTAATAAAAGTAATAAAAAGTATCTTTATGCAATTCAGGGAGATGCATTTTTTATTATGATATCTACTAGTAAAAATAATAAAAAATCAGATGATGCAGCTATGGCAGATATAAACCTTATTGCAGAAAATATAAGAAAAGATGTTTCTACAAAAATAAATTCTCTTACGGTTAGCGTGGGAATCGGTGGAACCTGCAGTGATTTAAAAGATTTTAAAAGTGTTATTTTTCAGGCACAAAAAGCTTTAGAAATATTAAAACGTTGTGGAAAGAAAGATTGTATAACTAACTATAAAGACTTAGGTATATATAGATTATTTTTTGAAATGAGTACATATAATGAGATGAAAAATTTATATGATGAAACTTTATTAAAACTTGAAGAGTACGATGAGAAAAATTCTACTAATTTAATGGAAACTTTAATTGTATACCTAGAACAAAATAGAAATCTTGGTAAAACTGCAGAAATACTATATGTTCATAGAAATACTATGAAGTATAGAATTAAAAGAATAGAAGAAATACTGCAGTGTGATCTAAAAGATGAGCAAATTGTGTTTAATATTATGCTTTGTATAAAGGCTGGAAGATTTTTAAACATAATTTAAAGCATATAAGTCTCCAGCTTGTAAACCTAAAAATCTAAAATAAAAGAGGAACGGTAACTTTACCGCTCCTTTTTTTGTTAAAATTAGGTTGATCTTCAATAAAGTTATGATAAATTATCATAAAAATCATGGATTAATTATAGAATATATATATAAAACAATCTAAAATTTAAAAATTATTAATCATCCCTAAAACTTAGTGTTATAAACAATTTAAGCGTTAACATACTAACTACAAATCATTGATGGTGTACAAAAATGTTTTATTATATTTGTACATTGTGGACATATGATTTTTGTTAATTGTATGATAAATTATACACATGTTAATTGATAAATTAATAAATTAATACATGTTAAATTATTAAATTGTAATTACAGCGAGGTGGAACTTATGTTAAGTTTAGTATTTCAAAGTCCTAAAAGGATCATATATGGAGAAGATACTGTAACTCAAGTTGGGAAAGAAGCTGTGAAGCTTGGAAAAAAGGCCATAATAGTTACAGGAAGGAGTTCATCTAAGAAAACAGGAGCACTTGATAAAGTTTTAAAAAGCTTAGAGGACAACTGTTTGGAATATATAGTATTTGATAAGGTAGAGTCAGACCCAAGTGTTAATACCGTAAGATTAGGAGCAAAGGCTGCCAAGGAACAAGGAGCAGATTTTATAGTAGCCCTAGGTGGAGGAAGTGCTTTAGATGCAGCTAAGGCTATAAGCGTAATGGTTACTAATGAGGGAGATATTGTAGACTATGAAAAAAAGAGTCCAGAAATAGATGGTATTCCTATAATAGCAATACCTACAACAGCTGGAACTGGAAGTGAGGTAAGTAAATATTCAATTATTACTGATACTGAAAGAAAGATAAAGATGCTGATTTTCGCAGATTCATTAATACCACATATAGCAATTTTAGATGCAAATCTTACTACAATGATGCCGCCAGAGGTTACTGCAGCTACGGGTATGGATGCTTTAACTCATGCAATAGAAGCTTTTATATCTAAGGCAGCTCAGCCAATGGCAGATTTATATGCTATAAAAGCTATAAAACTTATAAATGACAACCTATCCAAGGCTGTTTTAAATGGAGAAGATATAGAGGCAAGAAAAAATATGTTGCTTGGACAAATGTATGCAGGTTTAGCCTTTAGTAACTCTTCTACAGCGTTAGTACATGCTATGTCAAGACCACTTGGAGCTTACTATAAGGTACCACATGGACTTGCTAATGCCATACTTCTTACAGAAGTTATGAGATTTAATAGGGCGGCTTGTGCAGAAAAATTTAAAATCATTGCAGAAGCAATGGGAGAAAATGTACAGGGTAAATCCACAAGGGATGCTAGCTATTTAGCCGTAGAAGCTATGAATAATCTATTTTTAGAACTTGGACTTCCAACAACCTTAAAAGAAGTTGGTGTGGATAAAGAAGGGATCAACAAGCTAGCAGAGGATGCAATGCAAAGTAAGACAGCACTGCTTAATCCTAGAAAGCCTAGATTAGAAGAACTCATAGAAATATATAACAAGATATATTAAGGGTAAATTTTTGTAAATAGATGAAATTTTCATAATTAGGAGGAATAGATATGTTGACTTCACAAGGTAACGAAACTATTTTAGAAGTAGATAAAATAAAGGAATATGACAAAAAATATAATTTACATTCTTGGAGTGCACAAGGAAGTTTAAATCCTTTAGTAATTACAAAAGCAGAAGGAATTTACTTTTGGGACAATAATGGAAAGAAATATTTTGATATGTCTTCACAACTTGTAAACCTAAATATAGGATATGGAAACAAAAAGGTAATAGAGGCTATAAAAAAACAAGCGGAAAAGCTTCCTTTTATGGGACCAGCATATGCGGTAGATGTAAGATCAGAATTAGCTTCAAAAGTAATAGAAAAAGCACCAGACAACATGGGAAAAGTATTTTTTACTCTAGGTGGAGCAGATGCTAATGAAAATGCTATAAAAATAGCAAGAATGGTTACTGGAAAACAAAAAATATTTTCAAGATATCGCTCTTATCATGGTGCAAGCTATGGAGCTGCAAATTTAACGGGGGAGCCAAGAAGATACACCTGTGAACCTGGAATTCCTGGATTTGTTAAATTCTTTGATCCATATATTTATAGAGAAAATATAGATTTTAAAAGTGAGGAAGAAGCAACTAAATTTTATATAGGTAAACTAAGAGAACAAATTGCATATGAAGGAGAAAATAACGTAGCAGCTATTTTCTTGGAAACTGTTACAGGAAGTAATGGAGTAATTATTCCACCTAAAGGATATTTAAAGGCAATAAGAGAATTATGTGATGAATTTGGAATAATCATGGTGTGTGATGAAGTAATGACTGGCTGGGGAAGAACAGGACAATGGTTTGCTTGTAATAACTGGGATGTAAAGCCTGATATTATTACCTTTGCAAAAGGGATTACCTGCGGATATGTGCCATTAGGTGGTGTTATTGTAAATAAGAAAATTGCAGAATATTTTGATAATAATGTACTTATGTGTGGCTTAACTTATAATGCTCATCCATTAGGCTGTGCTGCAGGATGTGCAACTATAGAGGTTTACGAAGAAGAAAATCTAATAGAAAACTCTAAAGCCATGGGAGAGATTTTGGGTAAAGAGCTTGAAAAGCTGAAAGAAAAACATACTTCTGTAGGTGATGTAAGATATATAGGTTTATTTTCAGCTGTAGAACTTGTTAAAAATAAAACAACAAGAGAAGCTTTAGTACCTTATGGAAAAGATCCAGAAAAAATAATGGGCAAGATTATAGGAATGTTAAAAGAAAAAGGATTTTCAACTTATTCACATGAAAATTGTATAATAATAGCGCCACCGCTAACTATAAATGAAGAAGAGTTAAAAGAAGCTCTGGAAATTTTTGATGAAGTATTAGATTTCGTTGATGAATATATCACTAAATAGTTATGAAATATTCTTGTTTGCAGGCAAAAGGAGGGATTTGAATGTATGAAGAACTAAATAAGATGGCGGAGGAAGTAAAGCCAAAGGTAATAGATTTTGCTAGAAGGCTAATTAAATGCCCTTCTCTTTCAGGACAAGAAAAGGGTGTAGCAGATATATATATAGAAGAGATGGAAGCCTTAGGTTATGATGAGGTTTTTAGAGATACTTGGGGAAATGTAATAGGCATAATCAATGGTACAGAACCTGGCCCTACAATAATGTATAATGCTCATTTAGACCATGTGGATCCAGGTGACTATAGTGAATGGGGAGGCTATGACCCTTACGGTGCAGTGGTAGATATTATAGAGGTGGAAAATCAAGATAGAACAGGTTTGGAAAAAGCAGAAGTAATTCATGGTAGGGCTGCTGCAGATACAAAAGGAGGTGGGGCTTGTCAGGTTTATTCAGGATACATGCTTATAAAGCTTAGAGATATAGGTTATAAGATAAAAGGCAGATTTATATTTACAGCAGTAGTTTTGGAAGAACCAGCTGAGCAACTTGGTATGATAAAACTTTTAGATGAAACCTTTAAAGAAAAAGGTATTGACTATGATGGTGTAGTATCCTGCGAATCTACGAGTCTTAAGCTTTATTTAGGACATAGAGGTCGTGTAGAAATAAAGGTCACTATTTCAGGAGTAACCTCACATGGCAGTGCCCCTTGGCTTGGCGTTAACGCAGTGAATAAGTCTACTAAATTTATTGATAAAGTTGAAGAATATATGTCAACTAATTACAAAATGGATGAGGATTTAGGGCGCTCCAGTATTGCATTAACTATAATAAACTGTACTCCAGGAGCCCTTTGCATAGTACCTGATAGATGTCAAATAACTTACGACAGACGTTTTGTTCCTGAGGAAACTGCAGAGGAATGCGTAGCACAAATTCGAAATATTATAGACGAACTTTCAAAAGAAGATCCAGATTTTAGAGCTTCTGTTGAAATTGCGGCAGTGCCTAGAACTTCTTATACAGGTAAAACTGCTACTATTCCTAATGTTAAAGAAGCTTGGAAAATAGGAATGGATCATCCATTTACAAAAGCAGCATCAGAAGGATTAAAGAGTTTGGGTCAACCTGTAAAATATGGATACTGGGATTTTGGTACTGATTTATCTGTAATTTGCGGTAGAGATAAAAAACCAGCTATAGGATACTCTCCTATGCAGGAATTCTATTGCCATAGACCAATTGATATGGTTCGTACAGATTTTATGGAAAAAGCCTTATTAGGAAATATAGGTATATATTTAAAGTTAGTAGACCTTCCAAAGGAGGCCTTCAAGCTAAGCTAATCTTAAAATTACTATGGGAAAGGAAGAATGCAGCATGGAGAATATTATAGAAAAAGTCAAGGAATTAGGTGAAGAACTAAAGCCAGAGGTCATAAGATTTACTCAAAAATTAATACAAACTCCTAGTATAAGTAGTACAGAAAAAGAACTGGCAGATATGTTATTAGCTGAAATGGAAGCCTTAGGTTACGATGAATATTTTAGAGATGACATGGGAAATATAGTTGGAATCGTAAATGGCACAGAAGTTGGACCAACTATAATGTATAATGCACATATGGATCATGTAAGTCCAGGAGATATAAATAATTGGGAAGGGTATGATCCTTATGGAGGAATTATTGATATATGCGAAGTTGATAACCAAGACAAAACAACAAAGGAACTAGCAGAATGTATACATGGCCGTGCTGCTTCTGATGTAAAAGGAGGAGAAGCCGCTCAAATATATGCAGGGGGAATATTAGCAAAATTAAAAAAACTTGGGTATAAGTTTAAAGGAAAGTATATGTTTACTGGGGTAGTTCAAGAAGAGCCAGCGGAAATGGTAGGAATGATGCATTTAATTAATAAGACCTTCCCAGCTAAGGGTATAAATTATGATGCTATGGTATCCTGCGAAGCTACTTCACTTAAATTATACTGTGGACATAGAGGAAGAGTAGAGTTGCTTTCTACAGTATATGGAAGAACCTCTCATGGTAGTGCTCCATGGCTTGGAATAAACTCTATATATAAAGCTATACCTTTAATTAGTAAAATAAAGGATGAGCTTTATCCTTCACTTCCATCTGATGAAAAGCTAGGTAAAGCTTCTATATCTATTAATATAATCGAGTGTTCTCCAGGAGCTTTGTCTATAGTTCCAGACAAATGTATGCTTTCTATAGATAGACGTACTATACCTGGAGAAACATCAAAAACTGCATTGGAAGAAATACAAAAAATAATTGATGAAATATCGGAAAAAGATCCAGAATTTAAAGCAGATGTAAAAGTTAAAACTGCACTTGAAAAATCTTATACAGGAGTAGAATATGAAGTTGCTAAAGATATGAGTCCTTGGAAAATATCTGAAGATAACCCTTTTGTAAAAGCGGCAGCTAAAGCTTTAGAAAGTATAGATCAGCCAGTAAAGTATGGGTATTGGGATTTTGGAACAGATGCCAGTAAAACTGCAGGTATAGACAAGAAACCAACCATAGGATATTCACCTATGCAGGAACAATATGCACACACACCTTATGATAAAGTGCGTACAGATTATATAGCTAAAGCAGTAATCGGTAATGTGGCTATATTCTTGAATGTAGTTGATGGAGATAAAGATATGTTTAAGCCTCTTGTGTGGTAATAGAGTGAAACTTTACTCAGATGGAGTTTTGACTCCATCTGAGTATTAGTTGAACGAATCCAGAGCGTAGCAGCCGTTGACTCTCCGTTTATAGAAGCGGGAGTCTTACGGCTGGTAGCTAATGGATAAATACATCTATATATGATAGTTATAGGGAGCCTTGAAGTTCATATAAATAAGAAATTATCAGTAATATAGTCTTATATATAGTAAAAGTGAGGAGGAAATGTTTTATGTCTAGAATATATAAAACCCAAAAAGAAATTGGAGGTTTATACGAATTAACAGATACAGCAGTAGAAGAAGTAAAAAGTAGCCCTTATTATAACGATGATTTGGCTGCTACAAAGATTAAACAAAGAACTTG
This sequence comes from Clostridium sp. DJ247, assembly GCF_014231265.1. Lineage (NCBI taxonomy): Bacteria > Bacillati > Bacillota > Clostridia > Eubacteriales > Clostridiaceae > Clostridium > Clostridium sp. DJ247. The sequence continues at coordinate 18,398 of NZ_JABAIW010000062.1, forward strand.
GGGAACCTATAATATCGCAGCTCTTTGGATAGGTATGAGTGTTTGTATACCTACATATATGATGGCTTCAAGTATGATAGATGCAGGTCTTACTTGGTGGCAGGCACTTATAAATATTGGGCTTGCTAATCTTATAGTTTTAATTCCTATGCAGCTTAATTCTCATGCAGGAACTAAATATGGTATTCCTTATCCTGTATTTGCAAGGTTATCCTTTGGTATTAAAGGTTCAAATATAGCAGCCATGGCAAGGGCTATTATTGGTGCTGGATGGTTTGGTATAAATGTATGGATAGGAGGACAATCTATAAATGCTGTTATGGCAACTATAAGTCCTGCTTGGGCTAATTGGGGCGGAGGAATATGGATTTCATTCTTTGTGTTCTTATTCTTAAATGTATTTATAGCTTATAAAGGACCAGAAGCTATAAAGTTTATGGAAGCTTGGGCAGCTCCTATATTAGGAGTAATATCTATAGCACTTATGATATGGGCTTATAGTTCTGTAGCTGCTTTAGGAAAAGGAATTTCAGATATATTAAGCATTGCTCCCAATAGTGATAAATCAGTTTCATTTTGGAAAGTATTCTTAGCAGGTTTAACTGCAAATATAGCTTTCTGGTCTACTTTATCTTTAAATATTCCTGATTTTAGTAGATTTGCAAAGAGTCAAAAGGCTCAATTCAGAGGTCAACTTTTAGGCTTACCTTTAACTATGATTGCTTTTGCTTTTGTAGGAGTATTTGTTACTGGTGCTACTAAGATAATATATGGTGAATTCTTATGGAATCCAGTGGATGTTATATCAAAAATGAATAGCCCAATTGCAGCAATTTTAGGAGCTATAGGTATAATAATTGCTACTTTAACTACTAACATATCAGCTAATGCAGTAGCAACTGCAAATGATATATCTAATTTAAATCCACAAAAAATATCCTTTAAAACAGCTACCTTAATTACTGGTGCAGCGGCGGTAGCTATAATGCCATGGAAGCTTATGTCAAGTGCTTCAGCATATATATTTGATTGGCTTGGAACTTATGGGTTACTACTTGGACCTTTAGCTGGAATATATATAGCGGATTATTATATTCACCGTAAAAAGTTAGTAGATGTTTTTTCTCTATTTAAAGGAGATGGCGGAAAATATTGGTATAAAAATGGATTCAATAAAAATGCTATATATGCTTGGATATTAGCAGCTATTCTACCATTAGCAGGTAAATTCATACCAGCTTTAAGCAGCTTAACAGATAATGGTTGGGCTATAGGATTTATATTAGCTATGATAATATATACTTTATTAATGAAAAATGATAAAGAATCTATACTTACTGAAAAAGAGAATAATGAAATTACTGAATCAGAAATAATATCTGAAAAAGTAGTATAAGAAATTGTAAATTATAAATTGTTATAGCTTCTATGGAAAAGTTTTCATAGAGGCTATTGAAATTAATTTTCTATGTTTGAGGTGATATTATGGATTTAATAATAAAAAATGGAGTTATAATAACAGCTACAGATACTTATAAAGCCGACATAGGTGTAGAAGGTGGCAAAATTGTAGCTATAGGCAATAATCTTACAGATAATGGGGCTGAAATTTTCGATGTAGAAGGAAAATATGTACTACCAGGTGCTATAGATGCTCATACTCATCTTCAAATGCCTTTTGGAGGAACAGTATCAGCGGATAGTTATGAAGGTGGTACAAGAGCAGCAGCTTGCAGTGGAGTAACTACTGTTTTTGATTTTGCTATTCAAAAAAAGGGTAACGGAATAATACAAACAGCAAAAGAAAGAGATGAATTATGTGCACCTCAAGCTTGCGTAGATTACGCTTTCCATGTAGCTATAACAGATTTAACACCAGAGGTTTTAGAAGAATTTCAAGCTGCTGTAGATTATGGAATACCTAGTTTCAAGGTATTTATGGTATATAAGAAAGAAGGTTTAATGGTTAACGATGGAGTACTATGTAAGGCTTTAGAGAGATCAAAAGAAACAGGAGCTCTTATAGCAGTACATGCAGAAAATCCTGATTTAATAGATGTTAGAATTGAAGATTTTTTAAAGGAAGGGAAAACTTCTGCATGGTATCATTATCTTTCTAGACCTGAGTTTGTAGAAGCAGAAGCAGATAAAAGAGCTATTCATTGGGCTAAAGCTTTGAATGCACCTCTTTATATAGTTCATCTTGCTAACAAAGATGGTATGGAAGAGGTTAAGAAGGCAAGAGATGAAGGATATGAAATATATGCAGAAACATGCCCTCAATATTTACACTTTACAAATGAAGTTTATAAAAGAGAAGATGGAAGAAATTTTGTTTGCTCACCACCAATGAAAGGAAAAGAAAGTCAGGAATCTCTATGGCAGGGAATAAAAAGTGGTGATATTTATACTATTGCAACGGATCACTGTCCATTCCAAAGTTATGAAAAGGATTGGGGAAAAGATGACTTTACTAAGATCCCAAATGGTTGTATGGGTATAGAAAATATGTATCCATATATGTTAAGTGAAGCAAATAAAGGACGGTTATCTTTAAATAAAGTAGTTGAATTATGTTCAACTAATCCAGCTAAAATATTTGGATGTGCACCAGAAAAAGGAACTATTGCAGTAGGTAGCGATGCAGATATTGTAATATATGATCCAAATAAAGAATTTACAGTTTCTAAAGAAAATATGCATTCAGATGTAGATCATACTATATGGGAAGGTTTGAAATTGAAGGGATATCCAGTTATGACTTTTTCTAGAGGAAGATTAGTGTTTAATAACGGAGAATTTTTAGGAGAGTCTGGATGGGGAAAATTCCTAAAGAGAAAAGGAAGAAAAAGTTTATAAAGTATAATTTTAGATTTGGAGGATTAAGTATGGCAGATAAGAAAGTTTTTGATAAGTTGATGATAGAAGAGGAAGCAACAAGATGTCTTTTATGTTACGATCCTCCTTGCAGTAAGGCGTGCCCTGGAGAAAAGGATCCTGCTGGTGTAATAATGTCTATTAGGTTTAAAAATTATAAAGGTGCGTCAAATAAGGTTTTAGAAGATTTCAATAAATCACAGGAATGCGGCGTGGCTTGTGATAACAAAATGTATTGTCAAAGAAGCTGTATTAGAAATAAGATAGATAGACCAATTAAAATAAGAATTATACAAGATCTTTTGTGTAAAGAAAAGTTAAGTGACATGGAGGTGAAAGGGAATGAATAAAGATCTTTCTATAGAATTTTGTGGAGTAAAATGTGAAAATCCATTTTTCCTTTCATCCTCTGTAGTTGGAAGCAATTACGAAATGTGTGCTAAAGCTTTAGAAATGGGATGGGCAGGAGTTGTTTTCAAAACTATAGGATTTTTTGTACCAAATGAAGTATCTCCTCGTTTTGATATTATAGGTAAAGAAAATACACCTTTTATAGGTTTTAAAAATTTAGAGCAAATTTCTGATCACCCACTAGATTTAAACTTAAAGTGGATGAAGCAATTAAAGGAAAACTATCCTAATAAAATTTTAGTTGCTTCAATAATGGGAGAAAATGAAGAAGAATGGACTAAGCTAGCTAAAATGGTTACAGAAGTTGGTGCAGACATAATAGAATGTAATTTTTCTTGTCCTCAAATGATAAGTGATGCTATGGGTGCTGATGTTGGACAAAATTCAGAATTAGTAAAAAAATATTGCGAAGCTACAAGAAAAGGAACTCATTTACCAATATTGGCAAAGATGACACCTAATGTTGGAGATATGGTGGAACCAGCAGTAGCATCTATAGAAGGAGGAGCAACTGGACTAGCTGCAATTAATACTATAAAAAGTATTACAAGAATAAATTTAGATAATTTTTCTCCATACCCAATTATTAATGGAAAATCCTCTGTATCAGGATATTCTGGAAAGGCTGTAAAACCAATAGCGCTTAGGTTTATAAATGATTTAGCTAAAAGTCCAAAATTAAAAAATATACCTATAAGTGGTATGGGGGGAATAGAAACTTGGGAAGATGCTGTAGAATTTATACTTTTAGGGTCTTCTAATCTCCAAATCACTACAGCAGTTATGCAGTATGGTTATAGAATTATAAATGATTTAATAAGTGGACTATCTTATTTTATGGATGAAAAAGGTATAGATAAAGTAGAAGAATTGGTAGGGTTAGCACTAAATAATGTAGTTTCTACAGATAAGCTAGATAGAGATTATATAATATATCCTGACTTCCAAGAGGATACTTGTGTAGGATGCGGAAGATGTTATATATCATGCTATGATGGTGGACATCAAGCTATAGAGTGGGATTATGAAAATAGAAAACCTTTATTACTTAGAGATAAATGTGTTGGATGTCATCTTTGTGGCAATGTATGTCCTGTAAATTCAATTACTTCTGGAGATAAAGTTTATAAAGAAGCAGCTATTTAAATACTTTTTGAGCTTATTATAATGCTTGACTAGTAAGTGCTGTAGCATTAGGGAAAATTACTGTAAAGTACTAATGATTTAAATATTTGTTTATTAACTAATGTAAGAGAAGGAGTTCTAATAAGTTTCCAATACTCTTAAAAATGAAACTTTACAAAAAAATATTGACATAAAAGTATATTATATTTATAATTAAAACAATAAAAAACAAGTTAATATTAATCGCTAACTTATCAAGAGTGGTGGAGGGACTGGCCCTATGAAACCCAGCAACCTGTATTATTTTAATACAAAGGTGCTAACTCCTGCAGCAGCCTTAGCAGCTGAAAGATGAGAAATTCTAGAATAGCTTTTTGAGCTGGAGGTTTTTCTCCAGCTTTAATTTTTTATTATGTTTCCATAATAAAAAGTAAAAATTTTATTAAATAGTATTTGTAACAAATGTAAAGCTCTTACACAAAAATTATTCAAAATTTAAGGAGGATTTATTTATGAAAAAGATCGCGGCAATTTTGGTATCATCAACATTAATTCTTGGACTAGCAGCATGCGGAGCAAAACAAGACTCTAGTACTTCAACAACTGCAGCAAATGATAAAAAGACTATAGTTGTGGGAGCAACACCAGTTCCAGCTGGGGAAGTTTTAAAGGAGGTAAAGCCTTTATTAGAAAAAAAAGGATATAAACTTGAAATAAAGGAATTTACAGATTATATAATCCCAAATACTTCTTTAGCATCTGGAGATTTAGATGCAAATATGTATCAGCATACTCCATTCCTTGAAAACTTTAATAAAGAAAAACACACAGATTTAGTTCCAGTTACAAAAGTATATCTTCCACCACTTGGTGTTTATTCAAAGACTGTTAAGAATATTCAGGATGTAAAACAAGGTGCAACAATAGCGGTACCTAACGATCCTACAAATGAAACAAGAGCTTTAAGATTACTAGAAAAAAGTGGTTTAATAAAGTTAAAGAGCGGAGACATTTTAACTAAATTAGACTTGATAGAAAATAAAAAAGGAATTCAAATTAAGGAATTAGATGCACCACAATTACCAAGGGTACTAGGAGAAGTAGATTTAGCAGTAATAAATGCTAATTATGCGTTAGATGCTAAATTAAACCCATCAAAAGATGCAATTTTATTAGAAGATAAGAATTCACAATATGTGAATGTATTGGCAACAAGAAAAGAAGATAAAGACAAGCCTTATGTTAAAGCACTTTCAGAAGCTTTAACTTCACCAGAAATTAAAAAATTCATTGAAGAAAAATATAAGGGCAGCGTAATTCCTGCATTTTAATATATAGATAACCACGGCAGAAATTTAACTTATACGACCGGATACATTACCATGTTTCGTCACGTTAAATATTTTTAATTAGTCTAAAGCTCAAATTTAAGCAGAGAGCCAAAATCTGTG
>NZ_JABAIW010000063.1:0-23643 GCF_014231265.1 Clostridium sp. DJ247
TATAAGTTTTTCAATTGCAATAGGATAAAAATCCATAACATCACCTCAATTTTAAAACCCCATCAATATTGATGGGGCAACTTTATTTAGAAAACTCCTGGTAAATTTAATCCACCAGTTAATTTTTTCATTTCTTCAGTTGTTTCTTGTTCTGCCTTTTTTAAGGCTTCGTTACATGCTGTTAATATTAAATCTTGCAGCATTTCTACATCATCCGGGTCCACAACCTCAGGTTTAATTTTTATATTAACTATTTGTCTCTTGCCATTTGCTACTGCAACTACTGCACCGCCACCTACTGTAGCTTCAAATTCTTTATTTTCAAGATCACCTTGCATGTCTTCCATCTGCTTTTGAAGCTTTTGTGCTTGCTTCATTAAATTATTTATATTTCCTCCACCAAAGTTGGGGAATCCACCTTTTGCCATAGTTAAATCCTCCTTGACTTATTTAATATAATGTTAATTATATCATATTTTTATAGCTTTAAATTATAACTTTTTTATTATTCATCGATTATTTCCACCAAGTCTTCACCAAAAGCATCTTTTAACATTTGCTCTGGAGACTTAGATGGGCTTTGCTCCTCTTCAGCGTCGATAATATATTGAATTTTTATTTTTTCTTTTAATATGTCAGCGAATATACTTTCTGTTACTTTTCTATTTTCATCCTTTTCTAACCTTTGTTTATGAAATGCATAATTTTTATCATATTTTATAGTTATTATTCCTGCTTCACATTTAACTAAGTTTCCAGTAGTCAATGCAGCAAATAACACCATTTGTCTTCTACTTTTAAAGGCTTCTAATATATCCTTCCAATTCTTTCTTACTATATCCAAAGTAAGTTTTGAATATACATTTTCATCCATTATAGGCTTTATTTCTTCTCTTACAGTATTAGGGTTTGGTTTATCTTTTCTCTCATTAGTAACTGTTCTAGGCACTATTCTTTCACAGGATACTTTAATCTCACCTTCTTTTAGAGCTTCCTCAAGCCTATTTAATCTAGATAATATAACCTCTTTTGATGTGTCATATTCAATTTTACACATCTTTATTACTGCAAGTTCTAAATATATTCGGCTTTGTTTTGTCCATTTTGACTGTTCTTCTGAATCTTGCAATATTCGTATGTTTCTCATTATCTCCTCTACTCTTATCTTATGTGCCTGTTCTTTTATAAGTTCTATATTTTCTTCAGACATATCTAAAATCTCTTCTGGATTTTGACTAACTTTTACCATTAAAAGGTTTCTCATATGATTTATCATATCTCTTATAAAGTTATATATATCCTTACCATTAAACACAATCTCATCTATTACTTTCATTGACAACTCTACATTTTTCTCTATTATGCTATCCGTGAGCTTCAGTAAGCTTTCATTTGTTACTAATCCTAACATATTTAAAAGGCTGCTGTAGTCTACTTTACCTTCCCCCATGGATATAGCTTGATCTAATATACTAAGTGCATCTCTCATTGCTCCATCACACATTCTAGCAATTAAATTCAAGCTCTTATCATCTGCAAGAACACCTTGTTCTACTATTATATTTCTAAGTCTATTGAACATATCATTACTTTTTATTCTTCTAAAATCAAACTTTTGGCACCTAGAAAGTATTGTAACAGGTAGTTTTTGTGGATCAGTGGTAGCTAATATAAATATAACATTAGAAGGTGGCTCTTCTAATGTCTTTAGAAATGCATTTACAGCTTCAGCCGTAAGCATATGAACCTCATCCATTATATATACTTTGTATTTACCTTCCTGTGGGGGATATTTTACGTTCTCAATTACATCTTTAATATCTTCCAAACGCCTCTTGGATGCTGCATCCATCTCTATTACATCCATAGAAAGTCCTAAATTTATCTTTTTACACATTGAACACTTATTACAAGGCTCTCCATTCTGTAGATCTAAACAATTTACTGACTTTGCTAGAATTTTTGCTGTTGAAGTTTTCCCAGTCCCTCTTGTACCAGAAAAAAGATATGCATGGGCTATTCTATTGTTCTTTATCTGGTTTTTTAAAGTTACAGTTATGTGCTTTTGGCCAACCACATCTTCGAATGTTTTTGGTCTCCACTCTCTATATAAAGCTGTATAAGACATTGAACTCACCTTCTTCAACTTAATTTTAATATTTATCCATTAAAGTCTATCTAATTTAGCTTTCATCTTATATTATATCCTATATATCAACATGTCTTAATGATAAAGCATAAAAATTTATATAATAAAAAAGATACCTTAGTTATAGGCATCTTATATAAATTCTATTTAATTAAGCCGTGCACCTCGCTTCGTCAGATAAACTATGAGCGTTACCCATATAGTTAACTCAAACCAGGTTTATCCACGGCACACGAAAGTGATCACTTACCGCTGCTTCCTTCCGGATCTGACGGGGTTCATGAGTTTCCGTTGCGTGGGACCCAGTTCTCAACGCCACTTTTATGGGCCAGACCTCACAATTTAGAGCCTAAGCGAGGAATTCAACCCTGCTACAGCGGATTGCAGGTTACAGGGCACCGCTGACTCCCCATCTAGCACGACAAAGTTTAATTGGCGGAGAGAGGGGGATTCGAACCCCCGGTAGAGTTTCCCCTACACACGCTTTCCAGGCGTGCTCCTTCAACCGCTCAGACATCTCTCCATATAATACTCATGATTAAATATTATATTTTATAATATTTTCAATTTGTCATGAGAACAAAGACTATTATACTATTAAACCTTATATAATTCAATAGCTATTTAAAAATTCATATAGGTAAATGTTGTATGGCGGAGAGAGGGGGATTCGAACCCCCGGTACGGTATTACCCGTACAATTGATTTCGAGTCAACCACCTTTGACCTCTCGGACATCTCTCCATGTGTACAGTCAATTATATCACTTAATTAATAAATAATGCAATAAACTTTATACATATGCTAACTAATTACACAATTTTTGGTTATATTTTACAAAACTTGTCCATAATAATAAAAGAAATTATCTTATAGAGGGGGATGTTAAAGTTGAGCACACATGCTAAAAAAATAGTAATATTAAGTATGATATTAACAGGATCTGTGAGTATAAATTATTTATACAATTATGATAGAAATAACAGCATAGCTTATAAAAATGATACTATACAAACAAAAGAAATATCCATCAACAAATCAAAACAAAGCACCATAAACAATGTATCCGAAGTTACTGAAAAACCTAAAACTGTCAGTGAAGAAAACAATAGTAAGGAAACTTTAAATAATAACTCAGAAAAGAAACAACTTTCTAGAGGAAGTGATATAAATAACGAACTTGACATTACTCTCACCTTCTACTCTGGTCTTGCAGACGAAAATGGAGGCTTTAAAGGTATAAATTGCTCCGGCAAGAAGCTTACCCCTGGCATGGTAGCTAATAATGTACTACCACAAGGAACAAAAATTTATACTAAAGAATATGGTACTTTAACTGTTGCGGATAAAGGTGGCAGCAACTTCGATACAGTAAATAGATTAGATGTATACGTGTCAAGGAATTCTGGTGAAAGTGATGAGATTTATAGAAAAAGAGTAACAAACATGGGAAGAGTAAAAGTTAGAGGATATATAGTTAAATAATTAAATATAATACATACAGTTAACCTATGTAACCTTATGTTTCTAATAAAGTTATTTAATCTTATATATTTACTTTTCCCTCTTACTTTCAAAAAAAGTTTTTAATAGGTTACTGCATTCATCATTATAATGCCAAAAAACCTTCATCCATGAATTTAATCTATGGTTTTGTACAACATTAACTACAGACCCACATGCTCCTACAGTGGGATCAAAGGTTCCAATATACAAACTGCTTATTCTAGACTGTAATATAGCACCTGCACACATAGGACATGGCTCTAGTGTAACATACATACTGCAACCATTAAGTCTCCAATTTTCAAGAACCTTGGAGGCTTTTCTTATAGCTAAAATTTCAGCATGAGCTGTTGGGTCTTGTAGACTCTCTTTCAAATTATGTGCTCTAGCTATAATTTTTCCTTCCTTTACTATGATAGCTCCTACTGGAACTTCATTTAATTCTAATGCTTTATTTGCTTCAGCTATTGCTTCAATCATAAAATCTTTACTCATAAAAACTCCTAAAAACGTAATTAATACTTTTATATAATAAGTTGAACCAATCTAGCACGCAGCTGCCCTTAATTCTCATATGCTTTGCCAATGATCAGAATCTGAATTATTAATTCCAGGAATGATTTTAACTTTTATTTGTCTACACTCCATTCTTATATAAATCCTAATTTTATCTATTATAATATAACTTTATCGTCACTGGCAAGCTGATATAATTTATAGCTTACCACCACTTCATTGCTAGTTTCTTTTGTTTGTTTTATGGATAAAATAAAGCGGCTTATTATAACTTCTATTTTTCTATAAAACTAATCTTTCTATCTAAATTTTTGACTTGTATACAACATATATGACGTACATAACTCATGTGTGTGCATCTTACGTATCTACATTGTATATTCTTTTTAGATACATAATACAAATCATTTATATTACTTGGTTTATAAATACATATTCATTTTATATACAATGTATCTACAATAAAAAGTAGTTATGAGCTTTCTTTTATATGTTATCTATTTATTAAATTATTTATGGTACCTAAGATATTTCTGAATGATAAATGACACCAACTTTCAGAATTATCTACATTAAAATTTTATATACAAAAATAAAAAACCTTGTAATCTGTTGAGATTAAAAGGTTTATATGAGAAAAGAGCCCTTATGAGCTCCTTATGTTCTTTCTTTACTTATATCTTCTTCTAACCTAGTTTTAGCAGTATTGTCTTCTTCTACTCTATTTATACCCAAACCTACTGAACCAAATGAAAGCATTTTATCAATTTCTTTTTTAATATTCTCTTGTATATAATTCTTTGGTTTATCTTTATTCTCCATAACATAACTCTCCTCTCTAGAGTATGTTATGTATAGAGATGTACTTTATGCATATTTTTTAATACACGAAAAAGAGCCCTATATTAGCTCTATTCCTCATTCTTAATAACTGCTAAATCTATTCCCAACATCTTTGGATCAACATGAAACCTTGAAATACTACCACAATCCTTACAAATCTCAGCATACATAGGTAAGGAACTTTTAAAAAATATACCATAGTTATCATACCTTGAATATTGCCTTCAATTTCAAAGTTAACATTATCATTTAAAATATAAGACTGCAATTTACATGGCCATTTATGGAGGCATGAGGCTTGGAGAACTTACTGATCTGAAATAGTCCTATATAGATTTAGATAATAAATTTTAAAAATTCATCAATCACTGCAGCATATACCAGGTCAAGGCACTTTTACGAAGTCACCAAAGAATGAAACAAGTAATAGAATAATTTCTTTACCAAAAGCAGTTATAAATCTCTTACGTGAATATAAAATGCAGTATTACTCAAATAGAACCTATTTTTATAAAAATAATAAAACCCTGTAAACTTAGTATTTACAAGGCTTTGCTGTTGGTGTGCCCGAGAGGAATCGAACCCCCGGCACGCGGTTTAGGAAACCGCTGCTCTATCCTACTGAGCTACGAGCACATATTTATTTATCACTATGATATTTTATTATAATTTATAATAATTGTCAAATGTTTTTGTAACTTTTTTCTAAATATAGAACTAATAATCTCTATATTCTTTTATTTATTATAAACAAATAGGTATATTATATAGTAATTAAAAATATAATAATTTAGAGGTGTTTTTATGATTAATGAATTTAAAAATTTACTTTTAGCAGGTTTAGGTTCCGCTGTATATACTTATGAAAAAGCATCAACATTAATTGATGACATGGTTCAAAAAGGAAAGTTAACCATAGACGAAGGAAAGGAGCTTTCTGAGGAACTAAAAAGGAATGTTCAAGGCAAAGTTCAAGATGTTAAGCCTTTAACAAGAGAAGATCTAATATCTACATTAAACTCAATGAATCTTGTATCGAAAAATGACTTAGCAACTATAAATCAAAGGTTAACTGAATTAGAGCAAAAGCTTAAAAGTGATTAAAGCCCAACAAAAGTTAGGGCTTTAATTATTATGGAGGATTATTATGTATAATGATTCTATCAAAAGATTCAAAGAAATAATAAGGATTTTAACCTTCTATGGCTTCGGATTTGTTATTAATAGTAAAATTACTAAAGATAAAAGTGCTCCTGCAAACTTAAGAAAAGCTTTTGAGGAATTGGGACCTACATTTATAAAAATAGGCCAAATATTAAGTACCAGGCCTGACATGCTTCCTAAAGAATATATAGACGAACTCTCAAATCTTCAAGATAACGTAACGCCTGAAGAATATAAACATATGGATGTAGTATTTTTTAATGAATTTCATAAACATATAGATGACTGCTTTGTATACTTTGAAAAAAAACCTTTAGCTTCTGCATCTATTGCTCAAGTTCATAATGCAATATTAAAAAGTGGTGAAGAAGTTATAGTTAAAATTCAAAGACCTGACATAAGTGAAAAAATAAAATTAGATCTATCAATAATTCGTAAAATTATAAGACTTACTAAAGCAAAATTTTTTGACACCCTAGTAGATCCTGAAGAAGCATTAAACGAACTCTTTTTCTCTATGGAAAGAGAGTTAGACTTTAAAATTGAAGCATTAAATATTAAAAAATTTAAGCAATTAAATAGTGATGTAGCATTTTGTTATGCACCTTATGTAATAGATGAATTCTCTGACAGTAAGGTGTTAACTTTAGAAAAAATTCATGGATTTAAGATAAATGATATGACTAAGCTTAAAGAAGGTGAATATGATTTAAGAGATTTAGGAAAGAAACTCGCACTTTCATTTTTCAAGCAAGTTTTTACAGATGGATTTTTTCACGCTGACCCACACCCTGGCAACTTGTTGATTTCTGAAGGTAAAATATGTTTTATTGATTTTGGTATAGTTGGGAGTTTATCAGAGCGCTTAAAAAATTCTCTAAATGAAGCTATTGTTGCTTTAGCCTTTAAAGATTTAGATAGATTAGTATCAGTTATTATGTCTATTGGCATAAAAAAAGGATTAATATCTAAAAACAAGTTATATGAAGATATAGATTACTTACTTTCAAATTATCTAAATACTTCATTAAAAAATATTCAGATTTCTATACTGCTTCAAGAGGTTTTTAATTGTGCCAAAGATAACAATATACAGTTTCCTAAAGATCTAACCTTACTTGTGAGAAGTCTTATAATTATTGAAGGAGTTATAGCTAAAATTTCTCCTGATATACAAGTATTAGATGTAGCTATACCCTTCGTTAAAAATAGTAGTAAATTACTATTATTTAAAAAAATTGATATATATGACGTATTGATGCAATTGTACAAAATTACAAGAGATTCTTTTATGTTTCCTTCAAAATTTGCAGAATTAATAACTAACACTGTAAGTGGAAGATTAAAAATACAATTATATATTACTAATCTAGAACAATATTCAAGAGAGTTAAATAAAATAGGTAATAGGCTGATATTCGCATTAATTATTTCATCAACAATTATATCCTCCAGTTTAATTATGTCTTTTAACATAGGCCCTAAAATATATGATATTTCTGTTATTGGGCTTATTGGCTTTTTAGTTTCTCTATTTATGTCATTTTTATTACTTATATCAATATATAGAAACAGATCATAACCAATCATAGGACTAAAAACAGTCCCATGATTGGTTATGTGGCTTGCATGCCATTTAAAACATAGCTTAATATGTTATCTATCAATTGTTCTAGATCTTCTCCATGCTCATCTATAAGTTCATATGTTGCAACAGAACAAAGGGTACCAAATAAGGTATAAGCCATATGAAGTGAATCTCCATTTTTTATGACTCCCTGAGCTATAGCTTCTTCTAGATAAGTTTTTATATAATTGATATATTTTTCTATTGATTCTCTTAGTTCTAATTGCCTGGACTCTTGCCCCCACAACTGACTCATTATAACTTTAAAGAAATCCTTACTTTCATGTACTAGTCCTAATTGAATTTTACATAATAATTTTATCTTAGATAAAATATCTTCATGTTCAATAATAGAACTTTCAATTCTATCTTTAAGTAGTAACATTCCTTCTTTTATTATATAATTAAATATTTCTTCTTTGCTTTTAAAGTGATAATATAATGTACCCTTTGCCACACCTGCATCAGCTGCAATGGTATCCATAGTAGCTCCATTATATCCATACATTGAAAATATCTTTATAGAGGATTCAAATATCAATCTTTTAGTTTTATTCATTAATATCACTCCAGCTTTTATAAATACTGAATGACCAGTCAGTGTAACTGTATTCACATATATTATACTATTTAATTCAGTTATCTCAATAGTTTTATTATTTTTTAAGTAAACTAAAGGTATATACTTATAATTAAAATTAGAGTTTGACAATATGAAAATAATAATTAATAATTGTAATAAATATTTTACCACAATGTACGATATTAAATAAAGTTGAGAGAGGTTAAAGATGATTAAGTACTATAATAGAAAGACTAACAAATATGAGATTGAACACGTAGCAGGTGACAAATATCTTAATTGGACTTATTCCTCACCTATAGGAATGAAATTTTTAGAACTGTTAATTAAGAAAAAATTTTTCTCAAAGATTTATGGTTCTTTTTGTGACAGTAAAAGAAGTAGAAACAAAATTTATTCGTTTATTAATGATTTTAATATAGATATGTCATTATGTGAGAAAAATATAAATGAATTTAAATCATTTAACGACTTTTTCATAAGAAAGTTAAAGAAAGAAGCAAGACCAATAGATACAGAATTAACTTCACTTATATCTCCTGGAGATGGACGGTTATTTGCTTATGAAAATATTGATTTTAAAAAAATCATTCAGGTTAAAGGGTATACATATGATTTGGATAACCTTATTAATAATGCTGCTGTATCTGAAAAATTTTCAGAAGGTACTTGTTTAATTCTTAGACTTGCTCCAGTTGATTATCATAGGTTTCATTTTATTGATAACGGAATATGTGAGAAAACCAATAAAGTTAACGGTGAATATTATTCAGTAAACCCAATAGCATTACAGAAAATTCCTGAACTTTTCTGTAGAAATAAAAGACAGTGGAGTATTTTTCACTCAGACAACTTTGGGGACATTTTATATGTAGAAGTGGGAGCAACTTGTGTAGGATCAATAATACAAACCTATTCACCTGAAAATAGAATAAAAAAAGGTGATGAAAAAGGTTATTTTAAATTTGGTGGTTCCACAGTGATACTTTTCTTTCAGAAAAACAAGGTAAAAATAGATAAAGATATAATTGATAACACAAACCAAGGCTATGAATCAAAAGTACTTATGGGCGAAAAGATAGGAAAGAAAGTATAAATAAAAAAAGATTCTACAATAAATAATGTTGAGTTTAGAGAAGACTTAAAATTTAACATTGAGCTCAATAAATAGATACTTTTTATAATAGTAAAATAAATCCCTAGAGCGTTTAGTAATGATCCCAGGGATTTATTTTCGGATCAACTTCCAAATCCAACTCTATTCAGATTGCGACATAATATGGGTTTACTACGTTATTTAGATATAACACATTTCTTATTGGCTCTTTTCAAGGTTTAATTGCCATGAAACACCATATTTATCTTCAATCCAAGCATACTTTTCACTAAATGGGTAAGATGCTAACGGCATTAAAATACTGCCATCTTGAGATAACTTCTCAAAGACTTGATTAATTTCTTCGTCAGTATCACATGTTACATACAATGATATTGCTGGAGTAAATGTGAATTCCTGTTCGACATTACTATCTATACACATAAACTCTTGTCCCTTTAGTGAAAATTTTGCATGTAACACGGTTCCCTCTTTACCAACTTCGTTCGCTCCATAACGAGTAATACTTATTATTTCTGATTGATCAAATATAGAAGTGTAAAAATTCATTGCCTCTTCAGCATTACCAGAAAACATTAAAAATGTAGTGATTTTTTGTTTTGGATTTTTCATTTAATTCTCTCCTTTACTGGTGTTAATTCATCATTTACAGCACATTTGCCATATTATTATAAACGAACATTGCACAATAATTTACTACCGTGTATTAAACTATATTATCATTATACCAAGTAACTACTAGTAACATACTAGTAGTTATTTATGCCATAGATTTTTATATAATCATTTTTCATTGTGTTATTCATTGTGTCATTTTATACATTTTTCTTTGGATTGTGTTATAACACAATAGCTAGCAAACCTTTATAAAGCAGTAGTTTACGTTCTATGTATGAACAACTCACAGATAATCTCTATAATTAATTTTAATTGCATGATACATAATTTATACCTTTTAAAATTATATTACTTGTATAAGCTTATAAAGTGAATTTATGGGTATCACTATTTTTATATGTTCTATTGCCCCTTAATACATTGATATGATAAACTATCTATGTACAATTCAATACGGTTGTGTGTGGGCAACTGGTATCGCTATCCCTTTTTAGGAGGGAGGTGATACATATGTACGAGATGTTTATAGTGGTTTTTGCTGCTCTATCATTTTTGATAGCTCTGATAAATCTAGTTATCGTGCTTATAGATAAAATAAAAAAGTAGCCCACCTGTGCAATTGGTAATGGCTACTTTTTTATAATTTCAAGCTTTATCAGTTGCCTTAGCAACTAGAATTGTATACTGCAGGGTGCTACCAACACCCTGTTTTTATTATGTTCATTTATTAATTTTATTATAACACATATTGTAACACAATCAATGATTAGTTTAAATATTTAAACTAATTTAGTTTAAATATCTAAACACTATATACTTTAGTCATATTTTCGCCATCCATAACCCTAACAATAAAACTACTATTAACAAACTCATCATTAAAGCTACTTAATCTTCTCCTATAAGTTTTTCTATATCTTTTGTGTAGATCCTTAGCTTTTTTTAATTTCACTTGTACATTAAATACTAAAATTAATAAGAATTTATCTTTGCTTAATTACTCCACTCTTACCTCATCTATAACTATCATGCCCCATCATATTTTAAGATCAAAAAAGGAGAGACTTTTCTTACCTCTCCTAAGTTTCTTTCTTATTTTATTATTTAATTTTTTACGTACATTCAGTTACTGCTCTTTTATTACTTTTCCTATTTTCATTGCCTTTTAATCACTTAATGCAATATATAGTATTAGTTATTTTAATTATATACAACATATTCTTTATAACTATAAATTATAAAATAATAATAAAATAAATCCGCTATATATATTTTTTCATATAATGCGGATTATTATAACTTATATTTTTCTATAAAACTAATCTTTCTGTATAAATTTTTACTTGTTATGCAACATATATAACGTACGCAACTCATGTGTGTATGTCTTATGTATCTACTATATATCTATTTTATAGATACATAGTAGATACCATTGATATTGCTTGATTTATAAATATATATTCATTTCATATACAATGTATCTACAGTGAAAAGTAGTTAAGAACTCTCTTTTATAATAAATTATCTTAGCTTTTATTATTTATCTGTTCATTGGTAGCAAATTAGTAGTATACTACTAATTTATAAATTATAATAACTAATAACTAAATAGTTCTAGTTTTCTTTCAATATATTGTCCTAATTTTGCATCTAGATATTCTGTTTCCTTATTAAATCTAATGGATCAATAATCATATCTAATTCGCCATTGTTTAATATTTCTTGAACATCATATGGATTTTCGACATTAGAAGAGAAAACTACATTAGATATGTCACTTTGATTTATTATAACTTTTATTCCAATTTCTTTTGCAAATCATAGGGATTTAATGATATATTTTTCTAGCCAAGAATCAAATTTCATCATTGCTTTATGAAGGATATATATATTTCCAACCATCACTAGTATACTGATAGATATAGAAAATAATAAAGTTATGATATCATAGTCTAGTAAAATATTAATCTTATATATTAGAAAACAACAAAGAGGGAGAAAAGATATGCTAGTTATAACTGATGGTAAGTATTTTTTAAAGCTTAGCCATTGAAAGATATGGAATAATAAATGCAATGTGAAAGCAATAAATAAACCATACCAAACAATATAGTTATCCAGCAAACATGAAACCACAGTGACTATTGATAAAATGATAAACTCTTCAGCTACTGCAATTGAAAAAGATGCAGTTGAGGCTTTAAAATTAAAGGGAATATGTTTATTCGCCATATTTTCAATGTATTGTTTATTTCTTTCTTGCCAGGCTTCAATCATTATAATTTCTTCGAAGTCATGAATCATAAAAAGTATTGGAAAAAGCCAGATGATCATAAATAATGTTTTCATAAAGATAACCCCCTAATATGATTAAATAAGTGACTCACTTGTGTCATTTTACAATTTTTAGTATAATACTTCTTATCAGAAGAGGTCAATAGATTTGATATAAGTGCTACAAATAAGAGAAAATTGTGTCAGCAAATTCTATGGAGGGATTTTTATGCAAAAAAATAGTCTTAATCCAATTTCAGTACAGTCTAAAGAGTGGATTATTGCATCATTACTAGAATTATTGTCAGAGAAGCCATACAATCAAATAACTATAACAGAAATAGCTTCTAGAGCTCAATTGGCAAGACGTACATTTTATCGTAACTTTGATTCTAAGGAGGATATTTTGAATCTGTATATACAAAAGTTGTGTAGTGAATATATTGAATCGTTGAGAGAGGAAAAAACATTAAAAGTATATAATATTGCTAAAGTATACTTTACTTTTTGGAATAAACATTTAAATTTTCTAATTGTAATGGAGAAAAATGATTTATTATATATGATATTACAAAAATACAATCAATATTTACCTATGATTCATCAGAAACTTAAAGGACAGGATCAAGACAATAATGTATTAGAATATATATTAGCTTTTAGTGCAGGAGGTTTTTGGAATATGCTCATAAAATGGATACATAAAGGTGCAAAGCAAACGCCTGATGAGATGGCAAGTCTAGTGAATATAATAATAAATGATACAATATTATAGTAGAAAAGATATAGACAGTATAGCACTTCATTTTGGTAAAAAGATACGGAAATAAGAATAAACATATGAACAAAAATAGATATGATTTTGAGCAATTTGAAAAATAAAAAACATTTTTCTGTGGGTTGTGTTATTTTGCATTAAAAAAGACCTTCACTTATTAGTGAAAGCCTTGATAATGGTGCGCTGGAGAGGATTCGAACCCCCGACCAACTGGTTCGTAGCCAGCTACTCTATCCAACTGAGCTACCAGCGCATGTCTAATATAGATGTTAACATAAAAAGTAAAAAAAATCAAATTTGTATTTAACTAACTGTACCTAATATTATTATATGCAGTAATAAAAGTTAAGTTACAAAAATAATTTTGTTAATGGCGGAGAAAGAGGGATTTGAACCCTCGCGCCGGTTACCCGACCTACGCCCTTAGCAGGGGCGCCTCTTCGGCCACTTGAGTATTTCTCCATGTCCTACTTTATATTATATATATAATGGCGGAAAGATAGGGATTCGAACCCTAGGTACGGTCACCCGTACGCCGGTTTTCAAGACCGGTGCCTTAAACCAACTCGACCATCTTTCCACAAAATCAATAAAAATATATTATTATAAATATTTAAAAATGTCAACTGAATATTTAATTTATTTATATAATACTATTTAACTAAATAATATTATATACAATAACTAAAAAAATATTACAAATTTAAAAGCACCTAATATCAAGGTGCTTCACTGGCGGAGAAAGAGGGATTTGAACCCTCGCGCCGGTTACCCGACCTACGCCCTTAGCAGGGGCGCCTCTTCGGCCACTTGAGTATTTCTCCATGCCCTACTTTTATTATATATAAAAATGGCGGAAAGATAGGGATTCGAACCCTAGGTACGGTCACCCGTACGCCGGTTTTCAAGACCGGTGCCTTAAACCAACTCGACCATCTTTCCTTGCCTGTTGACATATGTTATTATATCAGCTGTAATTATATATGTCAACAGTATTTTAATTTTTTTTATTTTATTATTTTATTATTTCTCTTCCACCCATATACGGTCTTAATGCTTCTGGTATTGCTACACTACCATCTTCTTGTTGATAATTTTCAAGAATAGCTGCAATAGTTCTACCTATAGCGACACCTGAACCATTTAATGTGTGTATATATTGAGGTTTGTCTTTTGGGTTATCCTTATATTTTATGTTAGCACGTCTTGCCTGGAACTCTTCAAAATTACTACAGCTTGAAATTTCAACATATCTATTATAACTTGGCATCCAAACCTCTATATCATATTTAAGAGCGGCAGTAAATCCTAAATCTCCTTTGCAGATTCTAACTACTCTATATGGAAGACCTAATCCTTGAAGTACTCCTTCTGCATCATTAGTTAATGCTTCAAGTTCTTCATATGATTGTTCAGGTTTTGCAAACTTAACAAGCTCAACTTTATTAAATTGATGTTGTCTTATAAGTCCTCTTGTATCTCTACCAGCGGAACCAGCCTCTGCTCTAAAACAGGCACTATAAGCTACATGCTTTATCGGTAAATCTTCTCCTTTTAGTACTTCATCTCTATAAAAATTTGTTACAGGTACTTCTGCTGTTGGTATAAGGAAGTAGTCATCATTAGCTACTCTAAAAGCATCTTCTTCAAATTTTGGTAATTGTCCAGTTCCAGTCATACTAGTTCTATTTACCATATATGGTGGTAATATTTCTTCATATCCATTTTTCTCAGTATGAGTATCTAAGAAGTATGATATAACAGCTCTTTCCAGTCTTGCACCTAAACCTCTATAAAATGTAAATCTAGAGCCAGTAACCTTTCCCGCTCTCTCAAAATCAAATATATTAAGTTTTGTTCCTATATCCCAGTGTGCTTTTGGATCAAAACTAAATTTTGTAGGCTCTGACCACTTTCTTATTTCTATGTTATCCTCATCTGTTGCTCCGTCTGGAACTGCAGGATTAGGTATATTAGGTATTCTAAGCATTATATAATTTATTTTTTCATCCACTTCCGTAAGCTGAATATCATACTGTTTTATCTTATCAGAAAGTTCCTTCATTTCTGTCATAAGCCCTTCAGTATCCTGTCCTGCTCTTTTTAATTTAGCTATCTCAGCAGAATCTTGATTTCTTTTATTTTTAAATGCTTCTACTTCTACTAGTATTTGCCTTCTTTTTTCATCTAATTCTAATACTTCATCTATAACAGAGGTATCGAAGTCTTCTCCTCTATTTCCTAGTGCTTTTTTAATTTCATCTGGGTTATTTCTAATTCTCTTTAAGTCTAGCATAATTTACTCCTCCTAATGCTTTTATATAAAATAAAAAAACCCTTCATCCCCGTAAGGGACGAAAGATTCCGTGTTGCCACCCTAATTAATCAAAAAATTTGACTCACTCTTAGATTATAACGGTATCACCGCACTGTTATTAGCAGTACCTCAGAGGTGGATTCACAAAATTATTGTATCAGTTTACACCAACCACTGACTCTCTAAAACTATCATAATGTTACTAGCCTCATCATAGGTTATTGTTCAGTTGACTTAATTATATATATATTAAATTTTTATGTCAATACTAATTTATTACTACACTTAGTAATATTATTTTGTTGCTTATTATATATCTACTTATCAATATTTTTAGTACAAACTATATCTACTCCTGTATTTAATATATTCTTACATATAACATCGCCAATAGCTACGGGTACCCCCACATATAGTCTACTTAGTGCCTTTGAACAATCTATCCATAAATTTTTATCTATAGGTTCTTTGCTTTTTACTGATACTACGTTAACACTTCCACCCTTTATTCTTACTAATGAAGTAAATATATCTTTGTTATTATATATTTCCACGTTGTTATATTTTATTCCTTTATCACATAAATTTTCTTCAACACCTAGTATAATTTTATCATTAATCAATATTAAACCCCTCCAAGTAACTATAGTTCATTAAATTCTTTAATTCTACTTATGACAATCTTTGATTTATTTGAGTCCTTAACTATATCCGTCATTTTTTTTCCTGTTTCCCTAGCTAAAATAGCTGCTACTTTGCTTATACATTGTGCTCCTTTGCAATCACCAAAGGTTACACCTGTTCTTCTTTTAATGCCTTCTAAAGTACGTGCCCCTAAAGGTCTCCTTATAGCATCTATTATCTCTCCCTCAGTAACCTTCTGGCAGTAGCATATTACTTTTCCATACCTATTATCTAATTTTATTATATTATTCCTCTCTTCATTAGATAAATCTCTAAATCTATAGAATTCACGTCTTTTATCTATAAAATCTTTTTTTAAGATACAGTTAAAATTATTTATTATTGTTTCACAAACAATCTTTGCAATTGCTGGGGTAATTGTAACTTGACTATAATGCTTTCCTGTTACCTTTATATAACCTATATCTACAAGACTATCATCTATCACTAATGTATCATTATAAAATGGTGATTCATAAAATGTATTTATATGCTCTTCGTTTATATTCCCCATAAAAGCTGATATTTTCTTTAGACTTTTGTCGTAGCTAATGTTTTCATCACTTTTTATTGCTATAATAGAGCCTCCTTGAATAGTTTGAAATGCATATATACTTTCATCATTTTTATTTAAAGTGTATATTATATTTTTATAGATCTCATTTAAGCTGCTTTCTAACATAAAATACTTAATATGACTTCTTTTCTTACTTATTTTACTATGACTATCAATACTATAATTTTCGCTAGAAGTTGTATTTAAAACCATATTACAGGTAAACTTATTTTTGTTAGTTATTACTCTGAATCCCTTTGACATTTTTTGTATATCTAGCACTTCTTCTTGTAATCTAAAATTTACTCCATTATCAAAAGCTATTTCACCATATGCGATAGCAAGGTCATATGGCGATATAATACCAGTATTTTGACTATATATAGCTTTTCTAACAGGTGTATTTAAATTTGGCTCCATTTCATATACTACTTTATTATCCAAAAGATAAACATTATCTATTTCCCTGTTTAATACTTTTTCATAAATTTTTTCTAATCTTTCTTGTGCTTTTTCATCTTCAGCAATAATTAGAGAATCATGTTTTTTAAATTCTATATTAAATTTTTTTGATAAATTCTTAATAAGTGTATTGCCCATAAATTCAAGCTTAGACATTAATGTATCTTCACATTCTACTCCATTATAAACTATAGCTGAATTAACTAGTGCAACATCATCTGCTATGTCATAATCTTTTTCAATAAGTGCTATATTTAAGCTGTATTTTGAAAGCTCATAGGCAACTGCACAACCTATTATACCTCCACCTAAAATAAGTACATCATAATTCATAATCTAACCTTCCTTTCAAAGAACTACAGTAATTTTAATAATGTATAATTACTGATGAACCTTCAGGAATATTTTATATATCCATTCAGCGTCTTGTATAGATATTCTAATACATCCATGCGAAGCTGGAAAGCCTATTTTGCTTTTTTCATCTTCCATTATATTACCTTTTAAATTCACATCCAAAGTATATTCTGTTTTTTATTAATGGATCCCTTTAAGTTAACACTATTTTTTTGATCCATCCTTTTCTACCCTCTTTATTTTCTTCACAATATATATAACCATTACTTTCCTTAAAAGCAACTACTACGTTATTTTTATATAATATAAACTTTACTTTACTCTTTCCTGAATCATCTTCATATACATTAACTCTGTCCACATTAATATAATATGTCTTTTTATAGCAGGTATTTGAAGAAAATACTGCTATGTCATCCTTATTTTTATTATCTGTGCTTAGCTGTTTATCTTTATTTTCTTGTTTCATATTATTATTTATTTTATCTATGTGTTTTGTGCTAATTACCTGTTGAGGCTCATTATCATATTGTACCATAAATGCTGGAGCAAATATAAAGATACAGGTAAACATGCAACTATAAAGTAGTATTTTTTTCACTGTTTTTCCTCCAATATAATGTGCTACTAATATTATTTTCAATATAGTTGCTATTTAAACCTTGTCATGAAAATTTTACCATATTTTCTCATGCTTTTTATTAAAAAGTAAAAACGTATTCTCAAAAATCAGAACACATACAGGATTTTTTAAATTTTACTCATAACTATGTTCAATACAATAAAAACACTATCAGTTTATTGAAATTCAATAAACTGATAGTGTTTCTCTTTAATTATGAAAGACTATTAATAAGTCCTTCAATAAAAATGTATTCTGAGACAACCTCTTTTTAAATCTACTTATTTAATTCGTTTATTATATCACCTAATTGCTTTATATACTCTCCATACTTTGACCAATCACCATTTTTTTGAGCTTCTATAGCCTTTTCATATATATCCTTAGTCTGTTTTATTTTATCAGATTCTTGTGTACTTACTACGCCTTTGTTGTTATTATCATCAGTTTGGTTATCGTTATTTTTATAATTAAATAGCTGCGCTAATGCACTATCTATATTTTCCGCTAATGTCATCTTATCTCCATAAGAGACAATAACTCTTTTCATCTCAGGTATACTGTTCTTTCCACTAGCTCTTAAATACATAGGTTCTACGTAAAGTAAAGAATTATTAATAGGAACTATTATAGTATCGCCAAACTGCACCTGAGATCCATCTTTATTCCATAAAGATAACTCTTTAGATATAGTTGTATCTTGATTTAACTTTTGTTTAAACAGATAAGGGCTATATATAGTCTTCTGTGGTGGAAACTTATACAATACCATTTTCCCATAGTTATCCTTGTCCATTCTCGCTCCAAATAATGCTACCATATTATCTTTATTTCTCATATTAAAATATTGCAGTAAAATCATTTCTTCACTTTTCTGTCCAGGTAATTTCATAACTACATATGGAGGTTCCATAGTATCTTTTTGCCCTTCTACCTGTTTTTGGTTCTTAGATACTTCCCATAAGTCTTCACCATTATAAAATACCCCAGGATCAGTCATATGATATTTTCCGAGTACATTAGATTGTATATTAAATAAATCTTCAGGATATCTAAAATGTTGCTTTATATCTTCAGTTATACTAGATGAGTCTTTAAATAGCCCGGGAAATATTTTTGAGTAGCTCGTAGCTATAGGATCATTTTTATCTACTATATAAAAATCTGTATTACCATTTACTGCATCTACTATAACTTTAACAGAATTTCTTATATAATTTATATTATTCTGTGGTTGTGAAAAAGGATATTTGTCTGAAACAGTATATGCATCAATAATCCAGTAAAGCTTACCATTACTTATAACTATATATGGATCTGAATCATACGCTAAAAATGGTGCTATTTTTTTTACTCTGTCCGTTACACTCCTATTTAAAAGTATTTTACTTTCACTGGTGATATCTCTGGATAGTAAGAAATTCATATCTCTTTGATTTAAAGCAAAAAGTAACTTGTTTAAATAGCTCATCTTTATTCCAGCAGTACCATCATACTTATTAGTCTGATTAGCTTCACCCTTTGGGTAATCAAATTCATTAATCTTTGTATTAACTATTGCATAATCGTTGGTTTTTTCTCCAAAGTATATTCTTGGATTATCTATCTTTATATTAGTACCGTTATCTGGTGGTATATCTTTTATTACAAAATCCGGCTGACCTTCTGATGTAACTGAGTTAACTTTGCTCATTACTATACCATATCCATGAGTATAAATTAAGTGTTTGTTTTGCCAAGTATTTGGATCAATTGATTGTGTGTTAACTTCTCTTGCAGCTATAAATACCTGATTATATTTACCATTTATATTATATCTATCTACATCAACATCATTAAATCCATAATAATATCTTATAATCTGAACTTGATTGTAAAATTCCAATGCTGGTTTAAAAGAGTTTATTCTTATGTTATTTACTATATCCTTGTTATTTGCTATATCCGCTTTAGTTAGGTTATCTTTAACCTCAAATGGCTCTGTATCAATGTTATCTATATTAAAAGCCTTTCTTGTATAATCTATATTATATTTTATATATGGTTGCTCTAAGGTTTTTTCATTAGATTTAACAATAAAGTTTTGAACTGTAGCAGATACTATGCCTTCTGATATAATAAGTACAATAATGACTCCTACAGATATAATTACAGGCTTTACCTTTGACGCAAGAACACTTGAAAAAGTAACTATAGCTGCAATTAATGAAACAACTATAATAACTTTATAAAAAAGTAAACTAACATGCATATCTGTATAGCTAGCTCCAAAGCCCACACCTTTAGTGCTATATGCTAATTCAAAAGCTTTTAACAAATATCCCCCAGAAATACAAAGCATTATTAATGCTGATACAATAGCTAGTTGCTTACCTGCAAACTTGGTAAGTTCACTATTGAATATTTTAACATCTGAAAAACTCTTTCCTATATCTCTTTTTGAATATACTCTATCCTTTGCATTAAGCACAAAATAAGTTATTATTGTAATCAATGTTAAAAAAGTTAGTAATGATATTATAGCATTATAAAGAGATTGTACAAGAGGAAGTTTAAATATATAGAAAGAAATATCAATATTAAATATAGGGTCTTTAACATTAAATTTAACAGAATTATTAAATTGAAGTATTCTATACCAATAAGATGAAGAAAACGTATAAGATATAAAGAAAGAAATTATAGTATTGAATATAAAAAATACTTTTCTTTCAGTATTATTTTTATTAACATTTACCTCAACTACTTTCCTGTATCTTATAATGCTCAGTCTTAAGCTTTTATAATAAATCCATATTCCAATAAAACTTAATACAAAAATTGGAACCATGAGCTTTAAAACTGCTGTAAGCTTTGTAAAATATATGGATACATATCCAACTTCTCTATACCATTCTAAATTTACTATAAAACTTATAATGTTATTTAAAAAAGTTAGACATATTATTACCGCTAGTATAATAACAAACATTGTCACTCTTTTCTTCAATAAAATCACCTCTTATTCATTCTAAATATTCTACCCATCATAGAATATTTAGTTTCTATAGCTCCACATGGACATAGTTCCTGGCAACAGAAACATCTTATGCATTCCTTCATATCCCAAACAGGTTTATTGTCACTTTCTCCTTTACACATTTTCAAAGCTCTTGGTTTTTCTGGACAAACTTCAGCGCACCTACCGCAGCCTATGCATTTCTCATCAATAAGAGATGGATCTGGTGCGATTAAATCTCTTAAAAAATTCGTAACAGAAGGACTGATAAAATAAAAGCTTCCTCCTTTTCTACATAGCTGAAAATCCTTGGCTTTTAGATTTTCAATCTTTTCACCTAATATTTCTATATCTTCAGGAAGTACCTTTCCCCAGTTACTGTCTTTAGCTTCTTTTAAAAGAGGTATATCTAATGGATTGTCATAACCAATAAGTCTTACAGCTGTTGAATCAACAGCTGTTAAACTTTGTCCCATAATTAAAGTTTCCATTTTTCTAGGAGCTCCATTTTTAGGTCCATTACCTTCCATTGCAATAATACCATCTAATATTGCAAAATTTGTATTGACTAAAGTATTCAAATCTAACAGCATTTTACAAAAATTCTCCGCCTTAGGCATTCGAGTATGCCAAGTAGCCTTAAGTGATCCTGGTATACATCCAAATTGGTTCTTTAGCGCTCCAGTATAATATGCCATAGCATGAGTTTTTAATTTTGGGAGTGTAATAAGCACGTCAGCTTCATATGGTGCTTTAGCTACAGTCCATGACCTACACAATAATGATTTATCTAATTTTACATGTATTGATTCCTTAAAATCTTCAAACTTTACATTATATTTTTCAGCTACACTAAGTATACCAGATTTTTCTGCTGCCTTTCTAGAGTCCCCGAATCCTGGAGAATCTCCAAATGATATATTGTTTGTGTAATCCCTTAATATCCTTACTACAGCTTCAAAAACCTTAAAATTAGTAACAACAGGCGATCCTGATTCTTCTACACATAATAAGTTAGGCTTCAATAAAACTTTACTATTATAGGGTATAAGCTTTCTTAAAAAATTTTCACCACCTAAAAGCGTAAAGCCATCTCTTATCTTGCTTTCTATTAATTCTAAATTATAGTCTTCACACTTTAATAATGCAACCTTTTCCATATATATCCTCCATTTTAAGCTAACTAATATATCCTAATCTGATATTAAATATTTTCTTTCTTTTAATTTAGTAATTATGTTATCCATTATTTCATTATTTTCAGCCAAAATAGTATGAAGGTGTATTCCACCTGTTAATATCAATAATGGCTCAGCCTTAAAGTCTTTAATTCTCATTGCAAAATTTTCAACATCATATAGAGTTTTTATCATAAGCATTCCCTTTATTTCACCATATAATGGATGTTCTACAATAACATCCTCAATAATTCCACCAAATTTAATTATGGTTCTAAGTTCATCTTCAATTTCTTCTGTTTTATGAGAAAAAGCCATGATTCTTTTTACCATACTCTTTTCTTCTTTATGTATTAAATATCCTTCTGGCGTAGCTATTATTTTTTTACCTTCCGCTCTTAGTATAGCTATATCTTTTACTATTACCTGTCTAGTTACACCTAGTTCTTCAGCCAACATATGACCTTTTTGAGGTCTATTATTATCATTTAATTTCTTTTCTATATGTGCTCTTCTTTCTTTTGAGTTCATATTTACCTCCAATACAGTAGATAAGGGTTAATACTGATAAGTTTATATAACTATATCTTTATAATTAAATTTTAACATTATATTGTAATGAATAAAATACCATATAAAGGAAATTGGTTAATTTTTGTTATCACATATCCTTAATATGTTTAACTCTTTATTATCATTAATATTAACATTATGATGATTTTCTATGAGATATATTAGTTTTAAATCATAATTATACTTTCTAAGTATATTAGCTCCTATTTTTGCATGGTCGTAATATACTTTTACTTTACTTATTCCTGAAAATTTTTTTATGCTACCTTTAGTAATCTTATCTAATATAACTAAAATAGACTTATCAAATATACTTAAATTGGCCATGGTTTTTCCTATATCGTGTAATAATGCAGCTTTTATAAGTAAACTTGAACTTATACTATGTTTTTTACAAACATCCTCCACATCCTGGGCAACTCTTATAGAATGTTTTTGCTCTGCATTAGATAACTTATAAAATAAATTTAATTCCTCTTTGCTTAAGTTTCTATTTATAAATTTTATATCACTATCACTAACCTTAGAATTTATACTCCAAAAGAACTGTTTTATTCTATAAAAATTCACTATATCTACTCCTATCTAGTATAATTATACTTTATTTTATTTTTAGTGAATAGTAATTTAATAATTATATAATAAAAAAGCATCTGTAATATTACAGATGCTTTTTTATGGTGGAGATAAAGAGATTCGAACTCTTGACCCTCTGCGT
>NZ_JABAIW010000064.1:0-23264 GCF_014231265.1 Clostridium sp. DJ247
TTAGACTAATTAAAAATATTTAACGTGACGAAACATGGTAATATATACCGGAGTATAAGTTAAATTTCGGGCATGGGTATCTATACACTTTACGCTAATTCAGAATATACATCCGAAAGTTCCATACTAATGCTTTCAATACTAGCTTTATATTGAGCATCTTCCTCACTCATATCTTCATCTAAAACTTTTACTGGAAGATTAACAATAAATTCACTTCCAGCACCTATAGTACTTTTAACATTTATTTTTCCCCCATGCATTTCTACAAAGGACTTAACAAGGGATAGCCCTATGCCGCTTCCTTGTTTGTTTCTCTTAAAAGTTTTATCAACTTGACCAAACCTTTCAAATATTACGTTAAGTTTATCCTCTGGAATACCTACTCCTGTATCTTTAACTGATATAATAACATTATCCTCCAAGTTTTTAATATTTACATATATTTCTCCACCTGGATTAGTAAACTTAATAGCATTAGATAGTAAGTTAAGCATAATTCTTTCAATTTTATCAGCATCAAATGCCACTATTTTTTCTTCTTCATCAGTGTCAAATACTAGGTTTATTCCTTTACTTTCAACATAAGAAACAACAGATAAAGTGATTTCTTCAACTACGCTTATAATGTCATGGTTTTGAAGGTTAAGCTTAAGAAACCCCGAATCTACTCTAGTTATGTCAAGTAAATTATTAATTAATTTCATAAGTCTATAGCAGTTTTGTCTCATAACCTTCATATATTTCTCTTTTATTTTTGCAAATTCTTCCGGTGAGTTATCATATAAATTTAATACCTGTAATGCTGAGAATATGACATTTAAAGGAGTTTTTAACTCATGTGATATGTTTGAAAAGAATTCTGTAATAAATTTATTAAATTCCCGGGTTTCATTTAATAATTCTATGTTTTTTTCCACATCTTTCTGTAACTTTTCTACTTGCTTTTCTGGTGTGACATCACGAATAATGCTTAATACTGTTGGCTCGCCTTCATATATGAATGCGGTAGACATATTTTGTACTTCTATAGTGTTTCCATTGTTCATCACTATTTTTCCATCAATAAATACTATATTTACTTTTTCATCATACATTTCATCAAACTTTTCTCTTATACTCTCTCTCTCACTAACAGGTATATAGTCCAATATTGATGTTTCATTCATCTGTTCTGCTTTTGACATACCAACCATTTTTGCCGCACTTTCATTAGCGAATATAACCTTCTCGTTGCGATGTACAAAAATAGCCTCATGAGAGTTTTCAATAAGTATATTATAACAAGCCTCATTTTTTAAAAACATTTCCTCTATATATTTACGCTGCTTTTCTCTCTTACATAATTCTTTATTTAATACCTGCAGTTGCATATTTTTTTGTTTTAACCTTTTATTTCCAATTGTTACATAATACCCTAAAATCCATGCTGTTAAGATTAAGATACTAACTATAATTAAATCATTTTCAAAGTATGTATTTATAACCATTTTAGGAGAACAAATTAAATCTACGGATAAGATAATAATTGAAGAAATTATAGATATAGCCACTCCATACTGTGCACCCAGTTGTATAGTTGATGTAATAATTAAAAATAAAAATAGAAATTTATATTGACTAGCATAAGCACCAGATATAAAAATTAAGGCTGTAAAGACTATTATAAATATAATATTCTCTATAATACTTAATATTTTAATATATTTAACTTCCAAAGTTTTCATAGAAAAAAATAACCATATACAATATATTAGTATTATTGTACTAGCACCTATTCCTAATGTAACTACGTTAAGATATCCACTTTGCTCATAACTTGCCATTGTAATTTTCGAAAAAAATTCGTTAAAAGCTATAATTGCACATATAAGTAGTAGAGCTAATTTAGTAATACTTAATAAATTATATACGTTTTTTTGCAAATCCCATTCAAAATTCTCCATAATTATCACTTCCGTTTATATATTAAATAATTCTACTAACATACCAATGCAAAATTTTACATTTTACTTATATACCTACATACTGAAATACATATTTATGCAAATTTATATTAAAGCAATACCTATATCTCTAGTTTATGATAATTATATCATTGCCTAGTAATAAAGGAAACATATATTATTACAGTAATCTTAAACTTCAAAGGGTAAAATATATATAAAAACAATTGAGATGAGAGTACCATTCTCCCACCTCAATTATTATGTTAAAACCTCTTAAATTCTCATAATCATTATACCCTAACTTTTTACCATATATCCATACTTTACTTAAATAATTTAATTGTATTAAGTATTTTATAAGATAGCTTTACTAATGCTGCTTTTGCTTTAGTATAACCATTTAAAATTATTTAATAAAATAATACAAACTTTTAATCACAAAATATTATATGCTGCATATTATAAAACGTAATGTATTTTTTCAACTAAATGTATAAAAGGGGTGGTATATTGATATCTGATAAAGATTTTATAAGATTTTCATTAGAAACAAATCTATTCTTTTTGAGGATTATGAAGGAACATATTATTTTTGTTGCAGCGGCGCTTCCTCCTAAGAATATTGCACTGTCTAAACAGGCAATTTCAATTAAAAATGTTTTGGAAAAACTCCTATGTAAAACAGTTACTTTGTCTCAAGGAGTTATAAGTCCCTCTGTAGCATCCTCTGGTGAACTAATAACTGATTTAACTATAAACGCTGAAAAGTCTACTCAAGATTTAACTGGTATTCCAATTGACATTGAAATAACGAGAAAAGAGTTAGCACTTGCTCCTACACCCAACTATAAACAAAATCCTAAACTCTTAGCAGAAACTACATCTCTGAATAAAAACATACTATCTACTATGAACAACGTAATTGCATTTAAAAAAAGTCTTCATAACAATGTTTTAACTTGTAAAACTTTTAGCTATATATATCCTACTATGCTCCATCACGTTATAGAGGAAGCTGAGTTTTATATAATGCTTTTAAATAAACTTCAAAAAAGAGAAGCTCTTGACAGCATAAAGGAGATTATTCAAGTAGAAATCACATGGAATGATATAATGGGTGAGCATGCCGAATTTATTAGGGGCTATTTAGATCCATCTGAAAAACAATTATTTGATAAAGCTAATGCTTTTGCTAAAGAATTTGATAAGCTTCTAGTTGAAACTAGAAATTTATCAAATAATCCTAATAACTTACCTAATGTTACTAAGAAGAGCCTAAATGCTGTAACAAATCTTAGAGACTTCAAAAAACAAGGTACTCAAGGTATCTTATTATGTAAAATAAAATCTCTTATTCCCGCTCTGCTTTCTGACCATGTTCTTAGAGAAGCTAATCATTATTTGAGATTATTAAGGGATTACAGTAATTTAGCTTCAGTATAATAAGGTGTTAACACAAAACTCTATGTATAGTGATGTATAATTAAGCTGTCATTCGAATGTTGGAGATGTATATTTTGTTTATAGATATATAAGTAAAGGGACTGCCTCAAAAATCAAAATACATGCAGGATTTTTTTAATACCATTCATAATTGTGCTCAATATAATAAAAACACTATGAAAGATTATTAATAAATCCTTCAGCAAAAGTGTGTTTTGAGACTACCCCTTTACTATTAAAAAAATAAAAATATATAAAAAAAAATAAAAATATATTTAAAAAAGCGCGAATATATATTAAATTTTCAAAATTCTAACAAATTACTTGACAAAAAATACTTAAAATGTTAACGTTTAAATACAATCAATAATTTATATTAATTTTATAAGAGTAAAATAACAAAAATTTTAGGAGGGGATTTTATGATAATGATTAAGGCTATAATAAGACCAAATAAGGTTGGTGAAGTTCTTTCAGAACTTGCTGATGCAGGTTTTCCAGCGGTTACAAAATACGATGTAGTAGGTAGAGGTAAACAGAAGGGTGTTAAAGTCGGATCTGTACATTATGATGAAATACCTAAGGAAATGCTTATGTTAGTTGTGGAAGATCAAGATAAAGATGATGTTATAAAAATAATAACTAAAAGTGCGAAAACAGGACAAGCTGGGGCTTTTGGAGATGGAAAAATATTTGTATCAGCTGTAGACGAAGTATACACAATAAGTTCAGGTTCAAAAGCACTATAATATAAATGAAAGTGAGGGGGAATTATATATGAAAGAAGTAACTGCGGTTATTCGAATGAACATGGTTGGTAAAACAAAAGAAGCCCTCTTAAAACAGGGATTTTCCAGCTTTACTTGCAGAAAAGTACTT
Source organism: Clostridium sp. DJ247 (assembly GCF_014231265.1). Classification (NCBI taxonomy): domain Bacteria; kingdom Bacillati; phylum Bacillota; class Clostridia; order Eubacteriales; family Clostridiaceae; genus Clostridium; species Clostridium sp. DJ247. The sequence goes on from NZ_JABAIW010000064.1 coordinate 4,272, forward strand.
GGTCGAGGAAAGAAGAAAGTAAATTTCACCATTTTAGATGATAAACAAGCGGTGGAAGAGATAACAAATAATAATATTGGTGAAGAACTCTCTGAAGCTCATAGACTTGTTTCAAAAAGAATGTTTACTATCATTGTTAACGACGAAGATGTGCAAGAAGTAATTGATACAATTATTGAAGTAAATAAGACAGGCAATCCTGGAGATGGTAAAATCTTTGTAAGAGATATCCTTGATGTTGTAAGAGTAAGAACTGGAGAAACAGGAGTAGAAGCCTTGTAATATAAGGATTATGGCTGACAAACATATATAAAATATAGCTAAATAAAAGACACAAGTTTTCTGTAACTACAGAGTTTTCTCTGCAGTTACAGAAACTAATGCCATCTCATAATCTATTTAAATATCGAAATTCTTTTCTATATCAACAACTCGCCACTTACTATCTTCCTTACCTATTATTAACGTAGCATTATGTTCGTTATTTCCGGTTGTAGTTGTAAAATCTATTTTATATTTCCAAGTTGATTTATTTAGATTTTCTCTTGTAATGTTGTAATCCTTAATTTCAATATTTGTAGATTCAGTTATCCAAGAGTTTTTGCTCTGTTTTCCTATGATTTTTTTCAATTCTTCTTTTAATGATTTACTAAGGACTAAGTATTGAATTATACCGTTTCTTTGCTTAATTCCTTTTGCCCAAAGCTCTGCAACTTCATCTGGACTTTCCGGTTTATATTCCTGTGCAAATTTTTCAAATAATATATTCTTTTCTTCTAAAACTGCTTTCTGTAAATCATATATGGTTATTTCATTTCCACTCTTATCATGAGAGATACTCAAAGAAAGTTCTTCTTTTAAAACATCCTCCGATATATATATCTTATTATCTTTTATTATATAACCTTTATTTTTTACTTCTTTGTCATTTATATATACGTGAAAGGGACTTTTAGCAGACACAAAACCTATAGTAAATGATAACATAAAACAAATAATTATAAGCATTAATCTTTTCATATAGGCACATCCTTAAAGTTTTAGTTATTTATCCCATTACTACCCACTCTAATAATCTCATCTTTATAGGAAACTCCTCTGAAGAGGAGTACTCACAGAGTAAGCGACCATATCAAAATCACAGATTTTGGCTCTCTGCTTAATTGGGAGTAAAGAGCGGCTAGGTCCCTGAATAACGATTTCCAGGCTTCTGAGAGATCAAAACTCCACTGAAGCCAAGAACTCTGTTTATATATATTTTGCCTAATATTTTAAAAATTACTATAAAAAGTTTTTATGTTGCTATAATATTTTAAATTTTTGTACCATTTCATGAAGACTGTGTGCTAACTTAGCTTGCCTTTGTACTTTATGTGTAACTTCTTTTATAGCATTAGTCGCCTCATTTACTCCTTTCAATATTTCTTGGGAGCTATTGGCTGAACCTTGAGTTGTATCTGCTACGTTTTGTATAGCAAGGTTTATTTCATTAATTGTAGCAGCTATTTCTTCAGACATAGCTGCAATATCTTCTGACATAGAATTTACAAAGTCAGCATCTTGTCCATATTGATTACCTGTGTTAACAGTTTCTGCATAGTCTGGCTTAACAGTTCCATCTATGAAATCTAATATTTCCTGTGCATTATTTGATAAATTTTCAAATGCATACTGAACCTTTGAAGTAGTATTATGAATACCCATAACAGTTTCAGAAGATTGTTCTGCAAGCTTTCGTACTTCATCTGCTACTACAGCAAAGCCCTTACCCTGTTCTCCTGCTCTTGCAGCTTCTATAGCTGCATTTAGTGCCAGTAAATTTGTTTGCTCTGCAATTTCACCAATACTGCTTGCCATATTCTTTATTTCGTTAACTATCTTTCCTTCTTCCATGGCACTAAGTATCTTGCTTTGTTTTTCTTCAAATAAAGAAACCACATTCTTACTTGACTCATTAATTTTATTTTTAACCTTATCTGCTCTGACTTTTATTTCATTTGATAAATTACTTCCATCCATGGCCTTTGATGATAACTGACTCACACTTGAATCTACTTCTTCAATAGATGCACTAATCTCCTCTGTGGTTGCGCTAGACTCCTGTACACCAACATTTATATCTTTTATAGAATTATTTATATGCTGAAACTTATTTGTAATATCTGTAACCGCAGCAAATAACTCTTCACTTGTAGATCTAACCTCTTCTGAGTTATCATTAATAGCTTTAACGATATCTCTCATACTCTCTGACATGGTATTAAGATGCTGAGACATTTTACCTATTTCATCATTTGATTTTATATTTATATTTTGTGTTAAATCTCCTTGGGCAATAGCCATAGCGAAATTATTTACCCTATTAATACTTCTTACTAAGTATTTAGCAAATAATATTACTATTGCTGCCGAAACTATAATAGAAATGCCTATTGTAATAAGCAGCTTTATTAAAAGATTGTTAACTGGTGCTTTAAGCTCACTTTCAGGTATAGCAAGAGCCAGTGTCCATCCGGTTTCAGGTATAGCTGCATAATATACTCTATTTACTCCTCTATTATCCTTAAAGGAAGATTCTCCGCCCTTATTTGACAACATTAGCTTTCCAAGATTTGCAATACTAGTATTACTATCTTCACTTATTTTTAGTTTCATTATCTTATCTTTGTTTTCGTCCGCTATATAAATACCATTTTTATCTACCAAAAAAGCTCTACCATTCTGTCCAACTTTAGCATTTTTAATCATATTTTGAATAGTAGTCAGGTCTATATCTGCAGTTGAAACCCCCATAAAGCTTTTATCTTTATTATAAAAAGGACTAGTAGCTGTTATCATAGAAATTTTTGCAACGTCATCTACATAAGGATTAGACCATTGAATACTATTTGATGTTTTTACTCCAATTTTATACCAATCGTATTGTGGGTAATTATAGCTATCTGCACTATAATCGTCGGTGTAGACTACTTTACCTTTATCTTTATAAGCGTATGGGCCAAAAAATTTAATATTAGCATTATATTTATAGGGCTCAAACCATACTCCAGCACCTAGTGTTTCGTTATTTGTATTAATTATTTTAGTTAACAGTGCTACATAATTATCATTAGTTAACATACCTGCTGAAGCTTCAACGGTCTTTGATAAGTTTTCAGCTATTTTTGCATGTCGCTGCAAACTTCTTTCAATATTTGTTGATTGTTCTTTGAGCTGGTTATTCATTTTTAACTTAATTTCATTATTAATAATGTTCACACTACTATAATAGCTTATTAACGTCATTACAATCATTGATACTACGAAAATTGGCAAAGTCGCCAGTAAAGTTTTAGTTCCAATACTTCTTATCTTCATGTTGATCCCCCTTACTTATAATGAAAATTTCATCTTTTATCGACCTGATATTTATAGCTTATCTTTATATCGATAAAATTTCTATAAATATTTAGATACTCAACTTACTTTTAACACAAATACTTTAAATATAATTAAATTCTATATTTTTATTAAAAAAGCCAGTGATAAGTATTTTTATCGCTGACCTTAAGTTATATAAATATATTATTTTTGATTATATTTACTATGATTTTTCTATATATGAAGTCCATAAATTTCTATAATAATAGATAGTCTTATCTTGTGTTATTCTGTATAATGCATCTAATAAAGTAATATGAATACCATAATAACTGTAGTTAATAGTAGGTTTAGTATTAGGTTTAGTTAAATATCCTAAATCATAAGTAACAAATCCACCTATATCATAATAAGGTAATATATATTTTAAAGTTTGAAATCCATTATTAAAATATAATTTAGCCTCGTTACTTATCCTATCATTGTTATCTAAATTAGACCAATCATACAATCCAATTAACGTAAACATATGTCCATTTAATGTATAAGATGGTGGATTAGTTACATAGAGCTGGAAGAAAGGATAATCAGAAAGTGATATATTTAGACTTCCAAGGTTATCTGTAACACCACCGCTGGATGTTCTTATAATTAAATACCTAAATACTGAATTACCTGCATGTATATATTTTTTATTATTTGTTAAGTTATACGCTCTAGCAAATACACTTAAAGCCTGACCCTGCGCCATGGATGATACCCAACCTGGCTTAAATTCATCATCATTAAGATAATGTTTATAGTAAAATGGATATCTAAAAGCTCCTAGAACATCAATTTTATCTATTAGCCAATTCGAAACCTTTAAAAATTTATCCTTCATTTCTCTATTGTTTCTTGGATTTTTTAAATATTCGTTGTAAAGAGTAAGAGCATATTGTTCTGTAGTTATTGGATTATAATAAAATTCTCCTGAATAGTTTACCATTGGTATCCCATCTTTATCAAACTTAATCTCATCAGAATTGGAATAACTTAAAGTATTTTCTATGAGTAAGTAGTTTCCAAAGGTATTATATTCTCCTAGACTTTGATATTCATAATGTGAACTCATATACTGTTTTTGCGCCGCAGCTGCTAGATTAAAATATTCTGGTTGTTTAAGCCTGTTAACTATACCCTGTTCTCCTCTTTTAGCTAATATTGAACAAATATTAGCTTCATCTTTTATTGTTTCTGATATTCCATCTGTTTTTATTATTATATTGTATCCATCTATAGCTCCATCATATTTTCCGTTGAGCTGACTTCCCTTGCTCCAGTTTAGTATAATCTTTGCCCTTTCATCTAAAGCATCAGTAAATCTTTTATCACTTGGATATTTACTGTGTGCTTCTGAAAGAACTCTTAAGGCTTCGTAAGGCTGCGAATAAGAATACCCCTCAGCAGTATTATAATAGTCTTCAGCCGAGATTTCCGCAGCTTGTACATTATAAAAACTTAGTGATACTACTAAGATAATACTACTGATACATATTAATTTTCTTAAATATTTCATTAAAAACCTCCTTGTAAAAGCTACTAAAAACATTTCCTGCTGCTTACTTGCTTTAACAAGTATAATACAAAAACAAAGTTGTAACAAAGTTATTTTACTTTGAATATTTATAGGTTTACTAGCAATATGGTAAACTTTTCTCCCCTAAGCTTATATTTTTACTTCCTAGGCTAAATCTATAGATATTTTCAGTATGAAATTATATGTTTATTTTTAAGTATTTTTTATAAAACAAGCTAACTAAATCTTGAGGTTTCTACGATACTCTTTTCCATTAATAATTTTAAGGCAAATTTTATATTATTATAGTAAATTAATTGATTTACTATAATAATTATAATATAATGTAAACATAAAGTGTTATACATAAATTTACAAGTTTATATAAATATACAATAAAGTTCTATTTTTATACTTTAATATTACACTATTTTTTAATGTATTATATCGACAATAGCACACTTACTGAAAGGTAAGGCCGCAAAGCTATGGATCTAAGGGAATTTACATTTCTATGATTGCCAGGTTGCCGAAATATGATTTAATATTGTATCAGTATTTATTTCATGATTCATTAAGGCACCTATATTATTATAGGTGCTTTTATTATTTCGCGGATGGAAATGGTTATCCTGATAATTTAAAAGGTAATGAAATCCCCTATGGAGCTCAAATAATTGCAATTGCGGATACCTTTGATGCTCTTACATCAAATAGGATATATAGAAAATCTATATGTAGTGATCTGGCTTTTGAAGTGTTAATTAAAGAAAAAGGAAAACAGTTTAACCCTGAATTAGTGGATATATTTATAGATGTTATTAAAAATAAATTCTTAAGTGAGCAGCCACTCAATAAACATAATACTCTATTAAAAGTATTGTAAGCTATCGTAAGACAAATCCCATCTGATTCAAGTTTCACTTTATAAAAAACTGTAACTTTATTTAAGTATAGTGAATATACTGATTATGTAGTTCAATATTATGGAGGTATATTTATGTACTTTAGAAGTGACGACGAAACTGTTAACGAAAAACTTAATCAGGAGGTAGAAGAAGATCGCCACCATCACCATGAGCATGAGCATGAAGATAAAGAACCGTCTTTTACGAATACCTGTCAACACACATATTACTGCCCAATAGCTTACTGCTGTCCAGCAGTATATGGACAACAACTAGCTCAACCTCAGAGAATAGCACCACAGGTTGCTCAAGCTCCAACAGCTCAAATTCCAACAGCACCTAATCAATTTGGTTTACAACAAACCTTTCCTGAGGATATAGTACGTGATGATGCAAGTTTTGAAGATACGGATAACTATCGCCAATATTATCCTTATTACTATCCATATTACTATCATCAACCATATTATCCTCCTTATTGGTATCATAGGCCATATTATCCTTACCCAGGGCATCATAGACCTTGGTGGTACTAATAGAACTATGCAAAATTAGGAATTAAAACATACTATGAAAGATAGTTTCTGTTACTTACGTTACTGAAACTATCTTTTTTATAGTTAACTTTTTAAATAATTAATAAACACTAGCATTTCTGCTAGTGTAAGGAGGAATATATAATGTACTTGTAGTAAATTATTAATTTTATTATATGTATTATAAAAAAATATATTACCTACAATATAAAAAAACAGAAAAGTCTATAATAAAGCTACAGACCTTTCTATTTCACATGTCATCTTATAAGATATATCTTACTTCAATCCTTGTTCGTAAGCTTCTACCATTTTCTTAACCATGTTTCCGCCTACTGATCCAGCTTCTCTTGAAGTTAGATCACCATTATAGCCTTCTTTTAAGTCTACTCCTACTTCTCTAGCTGATTCAATTTTAAATTGATCTAATCCTTTTTTTGCTTGTGGTACTAATACTCTATTATTTCTGTTTGCCATAATTAATCTCTCCTTTAAACTATAATTTTTACTTTATGCTTTGTTTGTACTTATGTTTGTACTTATGTTTGTAATTAAAGTTTGTGCAGTTATAAAATTATTACACTATTAAATTACTTGTAAATTTTCTAACCTTTATCAAAATTGGAGAAATGAATGACTTCTATGATAAAAATTTATGGAATAAAATTTTAAATTTAGGTTAGACTTATATTGTTGCTATAATAAAATTCCTCGCTTATGCTTAAAAGCATAAGACCTCCCTAACAAATGTTAGGGCTTTCTTTTTTATTATAATTTTTATATTAATACAATAGAAGAAATCCTAGTAACCAATATACTAGGATTTCCTTAGAACTTATTATTAAATTCTAATTATACATTAAAAGCTCCAAGTGCTCCAGCAGCTGTTGGTACTGCACTTGTCCCAGTTACTCTTTGTCTTACTGAAACTTCAATTAATAAGGCTATAAAAAATATTAATGAAACAACTAATGCTCCGCTGCCTCCAATGATCTTTAAAGTGTTAGCATAGGTTGTAACACCTGGAGCTATTTGTTGAGCTTTTGCTTCTAAAAAAGCTGCTTTAACTACATTTATATTTGCAATAATATTTAGAATACCTGCAAAAACTAGTAGGTTATCCTCTTCAGTAGTATTAACAATTAGTGTAGCTATAAGGAAAAGCCTAGAAGCAAGGGTGGCTTCTTCTTTACCACCAGCTAGCTCACCTCTGGCTAATCTAGCTGTAAAATCATTCTCCATACTCTCCCCCTCTTTACTGTGTTCTATTTCTTCATGTCCATTGATCTACAGCATATAGATATTATCCACTATTTATACTATTCGTATTATTGGTAAAAGCGCATACTAGACAATCTATAAATCTTCAAATTTATCCGATGACTATCCGCTCTAATACTCCCATCCTTATAGGAAACTCCTCTTCAGAGGGAGTCAAAACTCCCCCAGAAGCCAAGAATACTGTTTATACGAAACAAAAGGATTAGGTAAAAATAACCTAACCCTTATAAACTACTGTTCATTCTACTTTAATCCTTGTTCGTAAGCTTCTACCATTTTCTTAACCATGTTTCCGCCTACTGATCCAGCTTCTCTTGAAGTTAAATCTCCATTGTAACCTTCTTTTAAGTTTACTCCTACTTCTCTAGCTGATTCAATTTTAAATTGATCTAATCCTTTTTTTGCTTCTGGTACTAATACTCTATTGCTTCTGTTTGCCATAATTAATCTCTCCTTTAAATTATAATTTTTATTTTATGTTTTGTTTATACTTTCGTTTGTAATTAAAGTTTGTGCAGTTATAAAATTATTACACTATTAAATTGCTTGTAAATTTTCTAACCTTTATCAAAATTGGTTATGTAATAATAACTTAATTCTATTTGTAATAAATGAAGCTTAAAGTTCATATGCATAAAAGTAATTAAATAATATTTATAGATACGGAACTTTTAAATTTAGGAGGATTAAATATGCAATCTTCAATAATTTTAGTTATTATATTGGCCATTGCTATAATAGGTCATTCTGACTCAGTAGCTATCGCCACTTGTATATTGCTATGTATAAAACTTTTGCATTTAGATAATTATGTGTTTCCTCTACTAGAGAAACGTGGTTTATCTTTTGGATTAATATTACTTATTGCTTCAATATTGATTCCTATTGCTAAAGGTGATATTGATAACAAAGAATTATTACGAGTGTTTGCTTCATGGACTGGTGTTGCAGCATTGCTTCTTTCATTGCTAACTACATACCTAAGTGGTTTAGGGTTGAATTACCTAACTGTTCAAGGTCATGTAAATATAATGCCAGCATTAATTGCTGGTGCTATCATCGCAGCATCTTTTTTAGGCGGCGTACCTGTAGGTCCCTTTATAACTTCAGGTATACTTGCATTAATGGTGAAACTATTTTATAAATAGAGATATAAAATAAAGATATTTTCAGTACAATACCTTCAAAATACTTTTATAATTTAAAAGAAACACTATGGAAACTTTATAAAAATGAAATTGTTTCATTTTTATAAAGTTTCCATAGTGTTTTTATTATATGCATTATAATTATAGATTCATATTTAAAAATTCTTTGTTAAATTTGACTTTTAGAGCATATACTTGTTATTTTACTAATTTCTGTACATGTAAATTAGTTTGACTTTTCAGATCTAAGAAATCATCATCATTAAATAGTAATGGTCTAGATAAATTATTTATATCTAAATAGACTATTTTTCCTATCTTCTGATTATTTAGCATTACTTCTTCTCCCATATAATAATTTACCATTTGTTCTATAAATATTTTAGAAAACTTATAATCTAATTTCCCCAAGCTTTCTCTTTTAATAATTTCTAGAGCACTAAGAGGATCTAAACTTTTTTTATAGTTTCTATCTGAGTTAACTGCATCAAAAATATCTACAATGGCAATTATTCTGGCAAAAGGATGTATTTTCCCTTCTTTTATTCCTAAAGGATATCCTGAACCATCTAATCTTTCATGATGCATTAAAATACCATAGATTACTGAATTGTTTAGATATGGTATTTGCTTTGTCAAATTATATGCTATTATAGGATGGAGTTTTACTTGCTCAAATTCTTTTCGAGTTAACCTTTGAGACTTTAGCATTATATTTTCGCCTACTTTGGTTTTTCCAAAATCATGGAGAATTGCAGAATATGTTAAAAGACTAATTTCCTTATCGTTAAGTCCTACCCATTTGCCAAGAATTGAACTTAATGCTGCCACATTTACCGAATGAATATATATAGGATCATTCCCGCTACCATTAAGTACTATATTTTTAATTACTTCATAAGGTGAATCTAAATATATTTGTATTCTTTTGGCAAAATTCCTGACTTCATCTATATTAATCTTCCCTATTCTATTAATATTATCAAATAAACTCTCCAAATCATGTGAAATTTTTATAAAATTTTCTCTTACTTCTTCTACAGTTCTTCGAATGGAGACTTTATGTATTTTATTTTCATTTTGCTCTTCTTTATCACTATATATTATTACTTCAAGTTGGATGAACTTTTCTTGTAACTTTTTTATCATATTATCTGTAACTACAGTTTCTCTCGATATCAGAATTGTATTATTAACTTTAATATCTTCCGCTATTATCATACCTGGTTTCATGTCATAAATTGAAATCTTACATTCATTCTTGCCCATTTTTCAATTCTCCTTATATCCATAATAAACATCCTTTACCCACATTATACCAGCTAAATCGATATTTTTATATAACATATAATAAAAAATTTTATTATATTAAATATTTTTATATAAAACCATTACTTTTATTTAGGATTTATAACAATATTATTTAATAAAAATTTCAGATCCACTTAATAATACGTTTACAATTCATTTTTAGGAAAGTCCAAGCTGATAACTCAGTAAAACTGAAGCAACTAGGTATAGAAGAAACTAAGAAAATTTGTTTATTTATAGATATCGTTAATTCTAAAATTAAACTTATCTAATTTACCAGCTTTATAATAGATATTAATATTCTAGATGTACTTTAAGATATAAAGCTAGTAAACTGACATTATGATCGATTAAATTTCGGGCGTGATTATTTATATAATTATACCTTTTTAGAGCTATACCCTCTGTCTTTTACCAAAATATGGCCATCAATCCACTTAAAAATAAATTCAAGTAATTCCATTATATACTGGTTTTGTTCGTGATCTACTTTATTTAAATCTACATCATTAATTTTTTTTATGAAACTATCGTGTTCTACCTTGTGGGAAAAGAAATCTTTGTAACCTTCTTTTAATAAATATTCTTCTTCGGAAGTAAAGTGAAATACTGTATAACTTTTCAATTCCTCAACAATATCTAATATTCTGTCGTACTTATCAACGTACAAATCATTACTAAGTAATTCATAGGCCCTATCTCCAATTTCAAATAATTTTTTATGTTGTTCATCAACGAAATCAACTCCAGTTTCGTATTCCGCTTTCCACTTAAACATATTGTTTATGCCCCCTTTAATAACTAATTATTTTATAATATTTACTATACCATAATAATGGATATATTTCAGTAATATATATGACAGGTTACATAATTGTGATACCTTTTCCACTGGTTAGAAAGAATACTATATACATCATGTGTTATAAAATTCAGCATCTGTCCTGGAATATAATAACATTTAGGTATCATATCTAAACTTTTTGTAAAATATGTCGAAATATACAATATATTATTATACAATAAACTGCTAAATAGTTCTAAGTATAACGGGGTGATTATGTGGCATTACTAAAAGATTTATTTATGAATTTATGTGTTTTGGTAACAATTATGTTTATTGGTAGCCAAGTATTACAAAACGTTAACTTTAATAATTTAAAGCAGCTCCATCTACATATTATCTCTGGAATTATAAGTGGACTTTTAGGAATAGCTTTGATGTTTTTTTCAGTGCAAATATCACCAGGTGTTATTATGGAGCTTAGTTATCTAGCCGTAGTAATTAGTACTAGTTATGTAGGCTGGCTTTCTGCACTTATAACTGGTAGTATTTTAATATTATTTCGTATATTTTACCTTGTAGTAAATGAAACTTCAATTACTGCAGCCATATGTATTCTTGTAATAACCCTAAGCTGCATATTTATTAGTCTTTTAAGAATTTCAAAAAAGAAACAATGGATGTATATGTTTTTAGCTGCCAATATTGAATTTACTATATTTTATTATAAGTTAATTTCAAATTTAAGTACGTTAACCTGCTATTGGATCAGTTCATTTATTTCGATTATATTAATATATGAGCTTACACAATATCTATTAAATAATTATTTAACACTTAAAAGATTAAAAGAAGAAGCAACAAAGGATTATCTTACAGGATTAAAGAATGTAAGAAGCTTTGATACATCTTTTAATGAATTATTGTGTAAAGTAAAAGAAAATAACGAAAGTATATCTCTGCTTTCTGTAGATATTGACTTTTTCAAAAAAATAAACGATACTTACGGACATACCTCTGGCGATGCTGTACTAAAGCAATTAAGTAATATAATCTCTAAATCAGTAAGAGATTTTGATGTAGTTGCAAGGGTTGGTGGTGAAGAGTTTAGCGTTATATTAAGAGATTGCGAAAAAACTCATAGCTTTGATATAGCTGAAAGAATTAGAAGAAAGGTTGAGACTTATAAATTTCAACTACCATCTGGAAAACAAATTAATTTAACTGTATCCATAGGAGTTGCTGTATACCCAGGAACAATTGCAGATTTAAACTTATTAAGAGAAAAGTCTGATGAAAAATTATATGAAGCAAAACGTAGTGGTAGAAACAAAGTTTGCATATAAACAACAAATTTGCTTACCCCTCTAAAAAATATCTTTCTCACGTATACATAAGTAAAAAGATATTTTTAAACTTACTAAGGAGGTAACAGCTCATTGAGAGAATTAAAATTGAAGGCTTGGGATAAAGATAAGAAAAACATGATTAAACCACAAGGTATGACTTTTGATCCAAAAAGTTTGTCCCCTTTTGCCTTAAAGGCTCCTGGTCAATCATGGGAACCTATTGAAAGATTTGAATTACTTCAGTGGACCGGTTTATCAGATGGTAATAGTATTAATGTATACGAGGGTGACATTATAGAAATTTCATCTATCCTCTATCAAGTGGTATGGAGCAAAGTGTCGTTAACCTTTGAGCTTTTAAACACAGAAAACTCTATAATACGAACCATTAATGATGTTATATTAGGACGTGTGGTAGGAAATCAATTTGAGAATACTGATCTATTAAATAAGATATAGGTGTCCTTTATGTAAGCACCAAAGTATATAGATAACCATGCCCGAAATTTAACTTACACACGTATATATTACCATGTTTCGTCACGTTAAATATTTTTAATTAGTGTAAAACTCCAAATGTTTATTTATATATATTTTACTATAAATTATAAAATGGTATACTTGTTTAATAGAATTAAATAACACATTTGGAGGTAACATTTATGAATAAAAAAATTGGATTCATTGGTTGTGGAAACATGGCTAAAGCAATTATAGGCGGACTAATAAAATCAGAGCTAGTTTTACCCAGTGATATAATAGCTAGTGCTGCATCTGAAAAAAACTTAAATATAGTTAAAGAGTCCTATGGAATATCGACTTCAACTAACAATATAGATGCAGCTAAGTTTTCAGATATACTTATTTTAGCAGTTAAGCCAAATATGTATGCTAGCGTTATTGAAGAAATTAAAGAATACATAAAGGACGATCCTATAGTAGTTACTATTGCAGCTGGTATAACTATAGATTCCGTTGAAAAAAATTTTGGTAAGAAATTAAAAGTTGTAAGAACTATGCCTAATACACCAGCCCTTGTAGGAGAAGGTATGAGTGCACTCTGTGCTAATGATTTAGTAACAGAAGATGAATTAAAAATAGTTCTTAGCATTTTTGAGAGCTTTGGTAAAACTGAAGTTATAAATGAAAAACTTATGGATGCAATACCAGCTATAAGTGGCTCATCTCCAGCTTATATATACATATTGATAGAAGCTCTAGCTGACGGTGGAGTTATGCAGGGTATTCCTAGAGATAAAGCTTATAAATTAGCTGCCCAATCAGTTTTAGGTTCTGCTAAAATGGTACTGGAAACAGGTATACATCCTGGTGCATTAAAGGATAATGTTTGTTCTCCTGGTGGAACTACTATTGATGCTGTAGCCACTCTAGAAGAAAAAGGTTTTCGTTCAGCTATAATTTCTGCTATGCAGAGTTGTACAAAAAAAGCTATTGAAATGTCTAAGAAGAACTAGTCTTCTTCATAAAAAATCGAATAATTTTAATAGATTAGGGGTTAATAAGTATTTAAACTGTTAACCCCTATATTGTTATTCAAAATATATTTATTCTTTTAACAAATACTTTCTATATATGTTTATTATTAAAGAATTAAAAATTCACATGATAAATTTATATTTTTTATTACATATATTCTATGAACTGCATTGATTGTTTATGGAGCTATATGACATATTTCTTGCTATTTTGAATTTTATCACTATTGCATGAATTTATTGAATTTTATAGTTATAATTAATTTTTACTATAAATCAGCTGAGTTGTGTGGAAATTTTTTCTATTTCATGATAATATATTTATTAACAACTTTATAATAATAAATAACGTTTATATAACACGGAGGACTCATTTATGAAAACATTTTCATTTGAAAACACTTTAAATTTCCTTCCTTGCATTAAAACTTTAAACGGAAAAATTATTAGTATAAACTCAACATTTATTAATTTTACTGGTTATTCTGAAAAAGATATACTTAATAAATATATATTGGATGTATTTAATCTTTTAAGAATCAACCTTAACTCCAGTTTATCCTCTATAAATTTAGAAAAGGATTATTTTTTATTTACTAAGACTTTTGAAGCTAAACAAGTAAATATCTCTATAATAAAGAATAAAAGCATAGATGAAACAAAATATATATTTATGGAAAAGTCTAATTTTAACATAAATGAAAAGTTTCCGCTATTTTCAGCCCTTTGTTCAGACAATGTACTTGGGGTTGCTATTTATTCAGTACCTGATAAAGTTCTTCTCAAAGCCAATCAAACATACTTAGATTTTCTTGACAAACCCTTTAATGATAAAAAAAATAGCTTTGGTAAAAAAATATACGAATTTGTAAGTGGTTGGCTAGGAAGTAGATCTGAAAAAATATGGGATACCCTGCTCAGTACAGGTAAAGCCTATAATGTTAGTGAATATGCTTACCATTCATTTGAAAGGGGCACTATCTATTGGAGTGGAACTCTAGTTCCTATATTTGAGAATAACCAATTAAAATATGTTATTGAAATGACCTCAGATATAACAGAAACCGTTTTAAATAGAAAACTTATAGAAGAACAATCAAAGATAATATTTCAGCAAAATCAGGAACTTAAAGCAGTTATTGAAAATATATCAGGTCCAGTAATTACTGTAGATAAAAGCGGGAACTATTCAATGCTAAATAATTCAGCTAAAAAATTTTTTCCTAACGTAAACAGGATTGGTGACAGTTATAAGTTTGCTAATTTTTATAACTTACAAGGTACAGAAGAACCTTTAAAAAAATGCCTCCAACAGTTGGGTAAAACAAAAAAAGTCACATACATAAATAATTTTAAAGCAGCTATTGATAATAAAATATCCTATATGAACCTAATGCTTCAACCGCTATTAGATTGTAAGGGGAACATTAAAGAAGTTCTT
This sequence comes from Clostridium sp. DJ247, assembly GCF_014231265.1. Classification (NCBI taxonomy): domain Bacteria; kingdom Bacillati; phylum Bacillota; class Clostridia; order Eubacteriales; family Clostridiaceae; genus Clostridium; species Clostridium sp. DJ247. Next base: position 19,444 of record NZ_JABAIW010000064.1, read on the forward strand.
TTAATAGGGGTGGACATTACTAGAGAAGTAAAAAAATGCAAAGAACTTGAGGCGGTTTTAAAAATGCAAGAGGAGTTTTTTTCTTTTATCTCTCATGAGTTCAAAACACCACTAACAGTATCAATGTCTGCTATACAGATCATAGAACTAGTCTACAAAGACCACCTATCAGAAAACATGAAGAAATATCTTGGTAAGATAAAGCAAAGTTCCTTACAGCAATTAAGGCTAGTAAATAATCTTTTAGACATAACAAGAGCCGAAGCTGGCTACCTTAAGATTCACAAAAAAAATGATGATATAGTAGTTATGACAAAGGCTATAACAGATTCAATATCTCTATATGCTAGTCAAAAGAATATAAAACTACACTTTTCATCATCCATACCAAGTTTAGTAATGGCTATAGATGATGAAAAATTTGAAAGGATATTACTTAACCTTCTATCAAATGCTATCAAATTTACTCCTGAAGGAAAATCTGTCTATATAAACGTATCACAACGTAGAAACAATATATGTATAAGAGTTACAGATGAAGGTGTTGGAATTCCAAGAGAAAAGCAAAAAATTATATTTGATAGATTTGGTCAAGTTAACAACAATTTAACCCGTAAAGCTGAGGGCACAGGAATAGGTCTATGCTTAGTAAAGTTATTAGTTAACAATTTAGGTGGTGAAATTTCTGTAGAAAGCGTAGAAGGTGAAGGTAGTTCTTTCGAAATATCACTTCCTGTTACAAATATTGTTGAAGATAACATAGAAAATTCTAAGTTTGATTTAATGGATAACAGATTGATACATACAGTTAACGTTGAATTTTCTAATATATATTTTGGTTAAGTTTAATGGTTTTGGATTATTTAAACTTTATGTACCCATATGTTGTTTTCCTACCAAATGTTTCTTTTCAGCTATGGGTACATAAATGTTGATGCTAAGCTAAATGCCCTTCCATTCAGTGTGAAAAAAGCCTTCTTTATCTATTCTTTCATAAGTATGACTTCCAAAATAATCTCTTTGTGCCTGTATCATATTAGCCCATAATCTATCATTTCTATATGAATCATAGTAAAATAATGCTGAACTTAGAGCAGGTACTGGAATACCAGCTTTAACAGCTTCAGCTATTACTCTTCTCCAACTATCTTGAGCTTTATCTATAACCTGTTTAAAGTGTGGATCTAAAAGAAGGTTGTTTAATTCTTTATTGTTATCGTAAGCTTCTTTAATCTTATTTAGAAATTGTGCTCTTATAATACACCCCCGACGCCAAAGCAAAGCTATATTACCAAAGTCTAGATTCCAATTATAAGTATTAGACGCTTGCTTTAATAAATCAAAACCCTGGGCATAAGAACATATCTTTGAAGCATAAAGAGCCTTTTCAATATCCTGAAGCATTTGTTCTTTATTTATATCTAGCTTTTTCTCTGGACCTTTAAGTATTTTTGAAGCTTCTACTCTTTCTATCTTTTTTGCTGACATGTACCTTGCAAATAAAGCTTCTGACATTGTTGGCGTAGGAACCCTTAATTCTAGGGATTCTTGTGAAGTCCATTTTCCTGTTCCTTTTTCTCTTGCCAAATCAAGTATAACATCAATTAAGGGCTTGCTTGTTTCTTCGTCTACTTTTTCTAATATATCTGCTGTGATTTCAATTAAGTAGGAATTCAGCTCTCTCTTATTCCATTCAGCATATACATTATGCATCTCTTCAGGCGTCATACCTAACAATTCTTTCATTAGATAATAGGTCTCACTAATAAGCTGCATATCACCGTACTCTATACCATTGTGTACCATCTTAACATAGTGTCCAGAACCATTTGCCCCTATATAATCACAGCAAGGTATTTTTTCATCTACCTTAGCAGAAATGTCAATTAAAATGTTTTTTGTTTGCTCCCAAGCCTCAGGTGATCCCCCTGACATAATACTTGGTCCTTTTAATGCACCTTCCTCTCCTCCTGATATTCCCGTACCTAAGAATAATATATTTTTTTCTTCTAAATAGCTGCTTCTACGAATAGTATCCTTAAAATTAGAGTTTCCACCATCCATAATTATGTCTCCTTTTTCAAGCAGTGGTAAAAGCGCTTCAATTACTATATCTACTGCCTCTCCAGCTTTAACCATTAAGATTATTTTTCTAGGGCTTTTCAGTGAAGACACTAATTCTTCAATATTATAAGTGGCTTTTAACCTATCTACTTTTCCTTCTATACTTTCTACAAACTTTTTAGTTTGTTCACCAGTTCTGTTGAATACAGAAACTTCGTATCCCCTGCTCTCTATATTAAGTGCAAGATTTTGCCCCATAACACCTAATCCTATAACAGCAATATCACTTTTATTCATACCATTACCTCCTTAATTTTTATAACTTCATTTAAATTTATAAGAATCTTTGATAAACTCATACCTTCAGTTTTGGCAGCCTCTTCCTACGTATAAGTTAAATTTTCACCAAGGAACCCTATACACGCATCTACTAAAAACTTCCCAAAATATATTTTCTATACTCTTATATTTTAAATAAGTATTATATAACATTTAAATATATACAACTTCTATTACACATATATTTAAAATTTTTTACCGTAACTAAAGATGAATATATATATTATTGTGTTAACACTTCCATATTATCCAGAAAAGTAAAGTATTCGTATTATAGTTCATAAACTGATATTCCTAATTTAATTTTAACTTTATTGGCTGATAACAGCTAGTAATATTTTTATTTACATACACCTAATACCCACACTTTTAATAATATATATATGAAACTACAGTAAAATATGGAGGCATGCATGAAAAAAATTCTCTTTCTGGCTATATTATTTCTAATTACTGTTTTATTATACGGCTGTAATACACCAACCACGGGCAATGGCAATAAAGACTCTAACTCATCTCAGCTAATCCCTTCTCAATCTAAGCAAAATACATCAAATACTAAAGCTAACAATACATTAGAAAAGGATCAATCAAAAGTTAGTGATAATAAAAAGAACGAACTCGCCAAAGAAAAAGTTCAAATCAATTTAAAACTTGGAGATAATGGAGAAAAAGTTACAGAACTACAGACAAAGCTAAATAAATTTGGGTATAAACTTACTACAGATGGTAAATTTGGCGCTTCTACAGATTTTGCTGTTAGAAATTTTCAACAAAAGTTAAATATTTTATCCGATGGTATTGCTGGACAAGAAACTTTAAATAAATTAGATTCAACCCCTGTTCAGGACCCATATATTTTCAAGCCGCTTGAGAATAAAAATACTTCTTCCCAAGCCATAAGTTCAACTAACTCATATGAGACTTTTATAAACTCTAAAGATTGCCCAAGCGACACAGATTACTTGATTTACACTAATCTATCAAAGCATATTGTTTATGTTTTTACTGGTACTAATCATAATTGGAAACTAATAAATTCCTTTTCCTGCTCCTCCGGTAAGTCCTCTACCCCTACAATTAAAGGTCACTTTACCTTAGGAACCAGGGGAAGTTCTTTCACAACTGATAATGGATTGATATGTAAATGGTATACTCAAATAAGCGGAAATTATTTATTTCACAGTATCTTATATGACAAGAATGGTAATATAGTAGATAGTAGATTAGGAGAAAATATATCTCACGGATGTATAAGACTTGCTACCTCAAACGCAAAATACTTATATGATAACATCCCCTCTGGTACAGCTATTTGGATATTATAGATAGCCATGCCCCAAATTTAACTTATACTCCGGAATATGCTGCCAAACTTCGGCACGTTAAAAATTTTTAATCAGTCTAAAGTTCGTGTT
>NZ_JABAIW010000065.1:0-22395 GCF_014231265.1 Clostridium sp. DJ247
TCAGAGAAGGAAAAGCTCAAGAAATATATATAGTAGCAAGTGGAGAAATGATGGCATTATATGCAGCAAACAATATAGCAAAAGGTATCCAAAAATATGCTCATAGTGGTGGAGTTAGATTAGGTGGTATCATCTGTAACAGTAGAAAAGTTGCTAACGAATATGAATTACTTGACAACTTTGCTAAAGAATTAGGAAGTCAATTAATACACTTCGTACCAAGAAGTCCAATGGTTACAAAAGCAGAAATAAACAAGAAAACTGTTATAGATTTTGATTCAACATGTGAACAAGCTGATGAATACAGAACATTAGCTAGCAATATAGATAACAATGATATGTATGTTATACCAAAACCAATGGCACAAGAAAGATTAGAAGAAATATTAATGGCATACGGTCTTAACGAATAAGATTAACAATATATTAGGTGAATTAAAGTGAAAAAAAGAGCCATAAAAGAACATATCTCTTAACTCATAGTATAAGAGATATGTCCAAATAAAAGTATGTTAATGGTAAAAGCAAAGGAACAGAATCGATCTAATTTATTGGAAGAGGTGAATATAATGAAGAAGATAGTAGAAGAGGTATTAGAGAAATACCCTGCTAAAACCTTTAAAAATAGAAAAGAACATATAGTTATAAAAACAAAAGAAGATCCTAATCCAGTTATACAAGCTAATGTAAGAACAGTACCAGGTATAATTACAGCTAGAGGATGCTGTTATGCAGGTTGTAAAGGTGTTGTTATGGGACCAATTAAAGATATGGTTCATATAACACATGGTCCTATAGGATGTTCTTTCTATAGCTGGGGTGGAAGAAGATACAAGTCAAAAGCAGAAGAAGGCGGCCAAAACTTCAATGAGTATGTATTCTGTACTGACATGCAAGAAAGTGATATAGTTTTCGGTGGAGTTCCAAGATTAAAAGAAGCAATAAAAGAAGCTGTTGATCTTTTCAAACCAAAAGCTATAGGTATATATGCAACTTGTCCAGTTGGTCTTATAGGTGATGATATTAATGCAGTAGCATCAGAAGCAAGAAAATTATACGGTATACCAGTACTTGCTTTCAGCTGTGAAGGATATAAGGGTGTAACTCAATCCGCAGGTCACCATATAGCAAATAACACTGTTATGAAGGATATCATTGGAACAGGAACTCAAGAACACAAGAAATATTCTGTAAATATACTTGGAGAATATAACATTGGTGGAGATGCTTGGGAAATTGATAGAATTCTTACAAAGATAGGATATAATGTGCAAGCAACACTTACTGGTGATGCAAGCTATGAAAAAGTTCAAAACGCTCATTTAGCAGATGTTAACTTAGTACAATGTCATAGATCAATTAACTACATTGCAGAAATGATGGAAACTAAGTATGGTATTCCTTGGATAAAAGCTAACTTTATAGGGGTACAAGGAATAATTGAAACTTTAAGGGATTTAGCTAAATGTTTCGATGATCCATATATTTATGAAAGAACTGAAGCAGTTATAGCAGAAGAAGTTGCTGCAATTCAAGGTGAAATGGATTATTATAAAGAAAAACTTGAAGGAAAAACTGCATGTTTATATGTGGGTGGTTCAAGAGCTCACACATACCAAGTATTATTAAAGGATCTTGGAATAAAAACTATTCTTGCAGGTTTTGAATTTGCTCACCGTGACGATTATGAAGGAAGAGAAGTGTTACCAACAATAAAAATTGATGCAGATAGCAAAAATATTCCTGAAATAACTGTTGCTAAGGATGAGGAAAAATACCGTGTTGTAATACCAGCAGATAGATATGAAGCTCTTAAGAAAGAAGGAGTTCCTTTAGCTGACTATCCTGGAATGATGAAAGACATGGAAGAAAATACAATAATAGTTGATGATTTAAATGAACATGAAACAGAGGCATTTATAAAATTATTGAAGCCAGATATGTTCATGGCAGGAATAAAAGAAAAATATGGAATCGAAAAAATGGGAGTATTGTCAAGACAGCTTCACTCATATGATTATACTGGACCATATGCAGGATTTAAAGGAGCGTTAATATTTGCTAAAGGATTAGCAGCAGGTGTTTATACTCCAGCTTGGAAGTATATGACTCCACCATGGAAAAAAGAATCTATATTAGAAGGAAAAGTTGTTGGAGGTGACGTATAATGTTAGATGCAACACCAAAAGAAGTATATGAAAGAAAATCTTTAAGAATAAACCCAGCTAAAACTTGTCAGCCAGTAGGAGCTATGTACGCGGCTCTTGGTATACACAATTGTCTACCTCACAGTCATGGTTCACAAGGATGTTGTTCTTATCATAGAACAGTACTTTCAAGACATTTTAAAGAACCAGCAGTAGCTACATCTAGTTCATTTACTGAAGGAGCTAGTGTATTCGGCGGAGGATCTAACTTAAAAATGGCTGTTAAAAATATTTGGGCACTATATAACCCAGATATAATAGCAGTTCACACTACTTGTCTATCAGAAACTATAGGTGATGACTTACCTACTTATATATCTGATGCAGAAGTACCAGAAGGAAAAATGATTATCCATACAAATACACCAAGTTACCAAGGTTCACATATTACTGGATTCTCAAACATGGTAAAAGGTATAGTAGACTATATTTCAAAAAATACTGGAACTAAGAACGGAAAGTTCAACATAATACCAGGTTTTGTTAGCCCAGCTGATATGAGAGAAGTAAAGAGAATATTTGAATTAATGGATATTCCTTATATCATGTTCCCAGATACTAGTGGAGTTTTAGATACTCCAAATACTGGTGAATATCACATGTTCCCTAAGGGTGGAGCAAAAGTTGAAGATATAGCTGATGCAGGAAATTCTGAAAAGACTATTGCGCTTGGAAGCTATGCTTCAGAATTTGGTGCTAAAGCATTAGAGAAAAAATGTAAAGTGCCATTTGAAACACTTAAAACACCAATTGGTATTGATGCTACAGATGAATTATTACTTGCTTTATCAAAAGCAACAGGAAAAGCAATACCTGAAGCTCTTGAAGAAGAAAGAGGTCAATTAGTTGACTTAATGCTTGATAGCTATCAATACTTCCATGATAAAAAAGTAGCTATATTTGGAGATCCAGATTTAGTTATCGCTCTTACTCAATTTGTACTAGCTTTAGGAATGATACCAAAATATGTAATCACAGGAACTCCTGGTGAAACATTTGGAAAAGTACTTAAGCCAATGCTAGATGAAGCAGGAGTAGAAGGTATTGTTAAAGCTGAAGGCGATTTATTTGACCTTCAACAATGGATAAAAAATGAAGGCGTAGATTTATTAATTGGAAACAGTTATGGTAAATTTATTGCTAGAGCAGAAGATATCCCATTCGTAAGATTTGGTTTCCCAATATTAGATAGATACGGACACTATTATAATCCAACTGTAGGATATAAAGGCGGAATCAGATTAGTAGAATCTATGTGCAATGCTATGCTTGACAAGATAGAAAGAGAATGCGCAGAAGAAGACTTTGAAGTAGTAAGATAATATTTAAAAAACAAAAAGATTCAGGAGGATAAATTTTACCTCCTGAATCAAATTTTAATACTTAAATGATCAGCCCCATAAACTAGGTTTTATTAGGTATTCATGTGGTAAGCCCCTCTAAATTTATTGTTAATAAATATGTCACATGAATACTATTAATAAAACTAAGTTTATAATTATTTATTTAAAAATAAATTTATGTTAAATATAAATTTGGAGGTGAACTTATGGAAAATTTAAAAGCAAATTGTAATTATGGTTCTTCCACAATTGATGAGTGTTTGGAACTTATAGATAAAAGAGAAGATATTTCAAGTAGTAATGAGTGTAGTGATTCAGGTTGCGATAATTCCAAAGGTGAAAAGAAGGACTCAGGACTTATTGAACAAAGAGAAGACTTTGTCTGTTATAACTCTAAGAATAAAGGCTCATCAATGAAATGTGATTCAGAGAGTGTATCAGGATCCGTAAGTCAGAGAGCTTGTGTGTATTGTGGAGCTAGAGTAGTTTTAAATCCAATAACCGATGCTTTTCATATAGTTCACGGTCCTATAGGATGTGCTAGTTATACTTGGGACATAAGAGGAAGCTTAAGCAGTGGTGAAGAAGTATATAGAAACAGTTTTTCTACAGACTTAAGAGAGAAGGACATAATATTCGGAGGAGAAAAAAAGTTATCAGCAGCTATAGATGAGATCGTTGAAAAGTTTCATCCAAAGGTTATCTTTGTTTACTCCACTTGTATAGTAGGGGTTATAGGTGATGATACAGATGCTGTATGTAAAGCCGCTGAGAAAAAGCACTCAATAAGAGTAATACCAGTTAAGTCACCTGGGTTTGCAGGCCATAAATCCATGGGATATAAGGCAGCTTGTAATGCTCTAATAAGTTTAATGGGTGAAAAAAGGGATGAAGAAAAAGTTAACGCAGTTAACTATTTAGGAGATTTTAATCTAGCCGGCGAAATGTGGATTATAAAAAACTATCTAAAACAACTTGGCATTGATGTGTTGGCTAAGATAACAGGTGACGGTAGATGTGAAGAGATAATGCAGGCACCAAAAGCTAAACTAAATATTGTACAATGTGCTGGTTCTATGATGTACTTAGCTCATAGAATGGAAGAGCTTTATAATGTTCCTAGTATAAAAGTAAGTTTTTATGGAATTGAAGACACAAAGCTTTCCTTATTAAAAATTGCGGATATTATTGGAGATGAAGGAATAAGAGAAAGAACTTTAGCTTTCGTTGAATCAGAAATTGAAAAGATACAAGAAGATCTTGAATATTATCGTAAGAGATTAAAAGGAAAAAAAGCAGCTATATATGTTGGTGGTGGCTTTAAAGCAATATCTCTAATAAAACAATTTAATGACTTAGGTATGGAAACAGTTATGGTTGGAACTCAAACAGGAAAAGCAGATGATTATGAGATAATCAGAAGCATAGCAAATGAAGGTACTGTAATATTGGATGATTCCAATCCATATGAATTAGAAAAGTTTATTTTAGAAAAAGGCGCAGATATATTAGTTGGAGGAGTAAAGGAAAGACCTCTAGCATATAAGCTTGGAGTTGCATTTTGTGATCATAATCATGAAAGAAAACATGCACTATGTGGATTCATCGGAGCTGTAAATTTTGCAAAAGAAATAGATTTAACTGTAAATAGTCCAGTTTGGAGATACTTGTAAGAATAGGTGGTGATTACTTTGAATAGTCGAAATTTTGTTAATTTAAACATAAATCCATGCAAAATGTGTATGCCTATGGGTGCTGTTCTTGCATTTAAGGGTATAGAAGGTAATATGGTTATCATTCATGGTTCTCAAGGCTGTAGTACGTATATTAGAAGACATATGGCAACTCATTATAATGAACCTATTGATATAGCATCATCTTCTTTAACAGAGAACGGTACAATATATGGTGGAACTAAAAACTTAAAGGCTGGTTTAAAAAACCTAGTTAAGTTGTATAATCCTACAACTATTGGAGTAGTAACAACCTGTTTAGCTGAAACCATTGGAGAGGATATAAGCAGAATTGTACGTGAATTCTATGAAGAAGAAAAAGATAATGAGGATATTAAAGATTTAAAAATAATTACAGTTCCAACTCCAGGATATGGTGGAACTCAAGCTGAAGGCTATTACAGAGCACTTAGAAAAACTGTAGAACAATTAGCTGTAAAGACAGAGGCAACTGGAAAAATAAATATTATAGCAGCAAATTTAAATCCTGGTGATATAAGAAACATAAAAAATATACTACAACAATTTGGAGTAGGTTATACTATATTACCAGATGTATCTGATACTTTAGATGCTCCTCATGATAAGGAGTATGGAAGACTTCCTAAGGGAGGTACAAAAATAGAGGATATTGCCAAGATGTCTGGTGCTGTTGCTACTATTGAAATGGGAATGACAGCAGCAGAGGAAGATTCTCCAGGAGTATATTTACAGCAAGAATTTGGAGTGCCATTTTATAAATGTGGAAGTCCTATCGGGTTAAGAAATACAGATGAATTTATAGCATTAATATCTAAAGTAACTGGAAAGCCTATACCAGAAAGCTTAGCTGCTGAGAGAGGAAGATATTTAGATGCTATGATAGACAGCCACAAGTATAATGGCGAAGCAAGGGCTATTATATACGGTGAACCTGAATTGGTTTTATCTGTAACTAAGACTTGTGTAGAAAATGGAGTTTTCCCTAAGATTATTGCTTTAGGAGCAAAAAATGACATTTTAAAGCAGGCTGTTAAAGAAGAATTAAAAGATCAAGTAGAAGAAAGTATTATTTTAGATGATACAGATTTTGAAACTATAGAGCATTATGCAAAAGATGCAGATATAAATGTAATAATTGGTAATTCAGATGGAAGAAGAATGGCTGAAAGATTAAACTTGAAGATAGTGAGAATTGGGTTCCCAGTACATGATAGAGTTGGAGCTCAAAGGCAAGTGTTCACAGGATATAATGGATCAGCAAATTTAATTGATAATATTGCAAATACTATTTTAGAGGATAAAGAAAACAACTTTAGAGAGTATGCTTATGATAAGTATTTTGCTCCAAGCGAGGAAGGGAAGGATAACATGGTAACTAATAATGAACCAAAAGTAATAAATTTAAATATAGCTAAAAACAGTGAAGTTAAAACTATTGAGGATAAGACTTGTACTCATCCATGCTATGGAGAAAACGCTCATCAATTTGCAAGAATGCATGTGCCAGTAGCACCAAAATGTAATATAAGCTGCAATTACTGTAGTAGAAAATATGACTGTGCTAACGAAAGCAGGCCAGGGGTTACTAGTGAAGTTTTAACTCCAGAAGAAGCATTATATAAATTTAAAGAAGTTAAAAGCAGAATGCCAAACTTAACTGTTTTAGGTATAGCTGGTCCTGGAGATGCTTTAGCTAATTTTGAACAAACTAAAAAGACTATTGAATTAATTAAAGCAGAGGATCCAAATGTTACATTTTGTTTATCAACAAATGGTTTAATGCTTCCTTTCTATGCAAATGAATTAGTAGAATTAGGAATATCTCACGTTACTGTAACACTTAACTGTGTAGATCCTAAAATAGGAGCTAAAATATATAGAGAAGTAAATTACCTTGGAACTAAGCTAACTGGAGAAGAAGGCGCACAAGTGCTTCTGAATAATCAGTTATCTGGTCTTAGATATTTAGCTTCAAAAGGTCTTGTCTGTAAAGTAAACATCGTTATGATTAAAGGTATTAACGATGATCATATAGTAGAAGTAGTTAAAAAAGCTAAAGAATGTGGAGCATTTATGACTAATATTATGCAGTTAATTCCTGTGAAAGAAAGTGCTTTTGCGGATATGCCTTTAGTTAGCAATCAAGAATTAAATGATAAAAGAAAAGAATGTGAACAATACATGAAGCAAATGTATCACTGTAAACAATGTAGGGCAGATGCTATAGGAACTTTGGCTGAAGATCGTTCAATTGATTTTAGAGACTTTAAATGCGGAAGTGGATGTAATAGCGGAGGCTGTGGCGATAAGAGTGAAGAAAAAGCAGCTAGTATTAAAAATTATAAATTTGCAGTATCTACAAAAAGCGGTATTAATATAGATCAACATTTTGGACATGCAGAAGAGTTTCATATTTATTCTTATACTGACGGTGATATAAGATTTTTAGAGAAAAGAGAAGTTAATAAATATTGTACAGGTGCTGATGAGTGTGATGATCATCAAGATAAAATTGAAAAGACTATTAATACTATAAAAGATTGTGATGCAGTACTTACTTTAAGAGCAGGAATGGAACCTACAAAGAAGTTAGAGGCTAAAGGAATTAAGCTTATCCAGATGTATGATGTTATAAATGATGGAATAAATCGTGCAGTAAAAGAATTTTTAGCTTAAAAATGGTTTGTAAGATAATAAAATTATTTTTATAAAGGACATTTTTAGTATTATGATTAACAAGTATTTTGTAAAATATTAGGGGATAGTACTTATATTTTAATTTAAATATAAGTTTCCTCTAATATAATACATACTTTTAAATATATATTGCATTGGTTATAAAATAATGCTAAAATTTAACACCTCCTTTACAGTATTTTTAGTAACTTTTTTAGGAATTCTCTACTGCAGTTTACTGTATAGACAGTTTTTAGTTTTAAAACTTTTAATAATCAAATAATAGTTATGCTTTTATAATGATTTTTACAAAATAAATTCTAGAAGAAGATTAATAAAGGTTAGATTTAAGGTAGGTGTTTAATATGTCTATTATAGTTGAAGGTAGTAAAAAACTTATTATAGATAGGACGTTGCCAGAGGTTGCAAAAAATCTTAAAAATGTGAAAAAAGATCATGTGTTCTCTTTTTTGAAACTATTAAAACAAGTAGGAGTTGACTTAATAGAGATTGATAAGTTGACTATAGATAAGGTTGGAAAACTTCCAAGAACATTAGAATATATATTTAGGATAAAAACATGTAAAGATATTGCACTTATAGATAAATATAATTTTAAATATTTAGTTGTAGATTATGAAAGAGCTTTAAGCTTAAGTTTAGAACATGTAAATAAAATTACTAATAGAAATGTAATACTTGAAATAAATATTGAAGATTTAAATAATTTTTTAGAACATAATTATAATAAAATTATTAATAAACTTAATATAAAATGCTTAAGAATAAGCAATGTTAATAAATATAACTTATTAACCTGGAAACAATTAATAGAGAATATAAAGAGCCGTTTTTTAGTAACAGTTGATTTTTGTGCTGATAACAAATACTATATGGCTACTGCTATAAGTATTGAGGCTTGCACTGATGGTGCTGATGTTATTACAACAGCTTTTAATGGTGAAAATTATGGATTTGCACCTTTAGAAGAAGTTGTTATGGCACTTAAAATAATAAAGAACGGTAATGTATGTGGAGATTTGAGGTTATTAGGTGAGTTGTCTACTGTTTATAAAAACTTAACTAAAGAAAATATATTCTGCATGAAAGCAATTTTAGGAGAAGATATTTTTAAATACGAATCAGGGATTCATGTTGATGGAATAGAAAAAAATCCAATAACATATGAACCTTATGATCCTAATGATGTTGGACAAAAAAGAAAAATGTTTATAGGTAAGCACTCAGGCTCAAGAGCTGTGATGGTTAAGCTAAAAGAGCTTAACATAAGCTATACCGGCATAGATATGGAAGCTTTGCTGCAAAAAATAAGGGTAAAGAGTATTCAGTTAAAAAGAAATATTCTAGATGAAGAGTTAATTCAAATGTCCAATAGTTTCAATTAGTTTTAGCAGATGTTTATTAAAAAAGATGGGTGATAGAAAATGAGTATTAAAATAGTAGATACAACCTTAAGAGATGGAGAACAAAAAGCTGGAGTAGCTTTAAGTATAAATGATAAAGTTGAAATTGCTAAGATTATTAGCGATATGGGTATTTTCCAAATAGAAGCAGGTATAGCGGCTATGGGTGGAGATGAAAAAAAGAGTTTAGAAAAAATTGTAGAGCTTAATTTAAATAGTAAGATATCATCCTGGAATAGAATGAGTACTAAGGATATTCAGCATTCTATTGATTGTGGTGTAGATATAGTTCATATATCTATTCCTTCTTCAGATATACAAATTAAATCAAAGCTAGCTAAGGATAGACTATGGGTTATTGATAACATAAAAAAATCTGTTAGTTATGCTAAAGAAAAAGACTGTGAGGTTACAGTTGGTCTAGAAGATGCCTCCAGAGCAGATATGGATTTCATAATAGAGTTATGTCGAATAGTTTCTGACTTGGGAGTTAAAAGGGTAAGATATGCAGATACGGTAGGTATTCTATACCCAAGGAACATATTTAAGCAAGTAACTAAAATAAGAGAACAGGTCCCAGTTGAAATAGAAATTCATGTGCATAATGACCTTGGAATGGCTGTAGCTAATTCTGTGGCTTCAATATCTGCTGGTGCTGAATATATAGATTGTACTATTGGAGGAATTGGCGAGAGAGCAGGTAATTGTAATTATACAAAATTTATTGAGGTATTAGAGGGTTTTGAACAAATAAAAGTTTCAAAAGAGGATAGAGCTAACTTGTACAAGCTAGAAGAATATATTATGAATATTATAAAGTACGGTGCAGTACATCAGTCTTGCTTAGTTTAAATTAAAAGGGCTTGTCACTAATAAAGTGACAAGCCCTTTCATTTTAAATAGAAGTTTCTAGATTAGATTTCACTTTTTTATAACTAATTCTCCAAGTTCCCTTCCAACAATTTAAGTAATATATAAGATTTTTTTCAGATATATGTAATACCTTCAGGTTTACCTATGAAAAGCTTGAAAAACTAGAATCAGATATGTTTAAGCATATACATTTAGAAAATAAGTTATAAAAAGAATTTTATATTAAATAAAAAATTTTTATTTGTGTAACATTTGTTACCGAAATAGTCTTTAGATAAAAGTATAATATAAACATGAAGTGAACAAATAAAGAAAATTATAAAATTAATTTATTAAAATATATAGTTGGAGGTTATTTTAAATGAGTATGTTTTGTTATCAATGTCAAGAAGCAGCAGGTGGTAAAGGCTGTACAATAAAAGGTGTATGTGGAAAAACAGAAGATTTAGCAAAAGCACAGGATTTATTAATATATATAACAAAAGGAATTTCCGTATACAGTGTAAAGGCAAGAGAATTAGGAGTAGTTAATAAAGAAGTAGATAAATTTATAATGGAAAGCTTATTTGCAACAATAACAAATGCAAATTTTGATAGAAATGTGTTTATAGAAAGAATAAAAAAGGGTTTACAACTAAGAGAAGAAGTTAAACAGCAATATGTAAATGCTGGTGGAAAACTTACTGAATTAAAAGAAAATGCTTCATGGCTTAAGAAAATACTAGGATTAGGTGGAGCTAAAAAAGAAGAAGATTTAACTTTACCTGAAGCAGCTACATGGTTTGCAGATAACGTAAATGATTTTGATGCAAAAGCAGCAACAGTTGGTGTATTGGCTACTGAAAATGAAGATGTAAGATCTTTAAGAGAACTTATAATTTATGGTTTAAAAGGTTTGGCTGCATACTTGAAGCATGCTAATCATCTAAATTATAATGATGAAAAGATTCATGGATTTATGCAAAAGGCATTAGCTGCCACTTTAGATGATAGCTTAAGTGCAGATGATTTAGTAGCCTTAGCACTTGAAGCAGGTAAATTTGGTGTAGACGGTATGGCATTACTTGATAAAGCTAATACTGAAACTTATGGACATCCTGAAATTACAAAAGTAAGCATAGGAGTTAGAAATAACCCTGGTATATTAATAAGTGGACATGATCTAAAAGACATGGAGTGGTTACTACAACAAACAGAAGGTACTGGAGTAGATGTGTACACTCACAGTGAAATGCTTCCAGCAAATTACTATCCAGCATTTAAAAAATACAAGCACTTTGCAGGAAACTATGGAAATGCATGGTGGAAACAAACTGAAGAATTCGAAAGCTTCAATGGACCAATATTAATGACTACAAACTGTATCGTTCCTCCTAAAGCTTCTTATAAAGATAGAATGTACACAACAGGTGTAACTGGAGTTCCAGGAGTTAAGCATATAGCAGATGGAAAAAACGGACAACCAAAAGATTTCTCAGCTATAATTGCACATGCTAAAAAATGTGCTGCTCCTAAAGAAATAGAAAAAGGAGAAATTATTGGTGGATTTGCTCATAACCAAGTATTAGCTTTAGCTGATAAGGTTGTAGAAGCTGTTAAATCAGGAGCTATAAAGAGATTCTTTGTTATGGCTGGTTGTGATGGAAGAGCTAAGAGCAGAAACTACTATACAGAATTTGCTGAAAAGCTTCCAAAGGATACTGTTATTCTTACAGCAGGTTGTGCTAAATATAAATATAATAAGCTTAACCTAGGAGACATCGGAGGAATTCCAAGAGTACTAGATGCAGGACAATGTAATGATTCATATTCATTAGTTGTTATAGCACTTAAATTAAAAGAAGTATTTGGATTAGATGACGTAAATGAACTTCCTATATCATATAATATAGCTTGGTATGAACAAAAAGCTGTAATAGTATTACTTTCACTATTATATCTTGGTGTTAAAAATATTCATTTAGGACCAACATTACCAGCATTCCTTTCACCAAATGTAGCTAAGGTTCTTGTAGAAAACTTTGGTATAGGTGGAATAACTAACGTTGATGATGATATAAAGATGTTCTTAGAATAATTAAGTATAAAGATTACTGTTTGACTAGAGTACTGGGTAAGTTGTAAGAATGCCTCAACTCCTCCCCTTAGTTTGGTAATTTAGAGGCGTATAGTTTATATATAAATAATAACCTAATATAAAGAGATCTATGTATATTTGAAATATACATAGATCTCTTTTAGTATGTATGGTCATATAAATTTATTTATACAGTAATCTTATTCAATTTAAAATAATTAAGATCAACTAAGACTCTAATTTTCCTTTTATTATTAATCTGTGGGTAGCTACTCTTATAGGGGTACATGTAATTAAAGTAATAGTAGCATCATCAGTTTTATTTAATACTGAAACATCTGAAGGAAGTACAACCTTTATATCATAAATTTTATAAGTGTATTCTCCCTTCTTAGTCTTTACCATTATTTTATCGCCAACCTCTAGCTCATCTAGCCTGTTAAAATACTCTCCATAGGTATAGCTTCTGTGACCTGCTACAGAGAAATTTCCTTTTTCTCCTGGCATAGCAGTTCCTTTAATATGACCTACTGAGTATTTTAAAGTTTCGTTATCGTCACCTTCACCAATGGCAACCTTTAGGTTTATTTTTCCAATGGTCATAATACCTATAGTATCCATGGTTAAATTCTTGTATTTAGTTATAATACCTCTTTCAAAACGTCTAATCATCTCTTTTTGTATACTATCAGCACTATATTTCATGTACAAAGCAGCACTTATTATACAAATTCCTATAAAAATAGAAGCAAGTCCAATTTTTTTTCTCATCACGAACGCCTCAATTCATTTATTAAATATCATTAGTATCTTTATCGCTTTAATTATAGGATGGATTTTGGTGGTAATCAAGTTAAGTTTATGTGTTTAAAGTTATTAGTGGTTAACTCTAAATTTAAAAATTTTTCCTAGAAGAAAGCTTGTTAACAGGTTATAGTAAAATATAACAGGGATAAAATAAATAAAAGCCTCAGAAAACTTATTTCTCTGAGGCTTTTATTTTGTAGCCTGAATTTATAAAGTGAAACTACTCTTCCTCTCTAATTAGGAATCTACCATACTACCTCCGTTTACATGCAAAACCTGACCAGAAACATAACTAGAATCATTGGATGCAAGATAAACATAGGTTGGTGCCAACTCTACTGGTTGTCCCGCACGTTTCATAGGTGTATTCAAACCAAAGGTTGAAACCTCTTTTGCCGTAAAACTAGAAGGTATTAATGGAGTCCATATTGGACCTGGAGCAACTGCGTTTACACGTATGCCTCTTGGCTCTAACGACAGAGATAAAGAACGAGTAAAAGATACAATAGCTCCTTTAGTAGAAGAATAATCTATAAGGTCCTTGTGTCCTCTGTAGGCTACTACTGAAGCAGTATTAATGATAGTATCTCCTCTTTTTAAGTAAGGCAGGGCTGCTTTTGTTACATAAAAAAACGAAAAAATATTTGTACAGAAAGTTTCTTCTAATTGCTCTGCTGAAATATACTCTAGACTTGGCTGTGGGTACTGTACAGCTGCATTATTTACTAATATATTTAAATGTCCAAATTTCTTTACAGTCTTATCCACGATTTTTTTACAGAATTCTTTATCCTTTAGATCTCCACATATTAAAAGACATTTTCTATTTTGAGCTTCAACAAAGGCTTTAGTTAATTCAGCATCTTTATGTTCATATTTATACACAATTACTATATCTGCTCCTTCTTTTGCAAAAGCTATAGAAACAGCTCTTCCTATACCACTGTCTCCTCCAGTAATTATAGCTACTTTATCCTTAAGTTTACCTGTTCCTCTATAATTAGGATTATCAAATATTGGTGGCGGACACATTAGATATTCAAGACCTGGTTGCTCAGCTTGATGTTGGGGTGGAAAGGTAATAGGCTTTCTCTGACATTCTATAAAATATCCACAGTATGGGTAATAAAAAGGATTCAATTGTATTCCTCCAGAAAATAACTTACATATACATTATATGTGAATGCTTGAATAAGGTGATTATTGATTTGCATAAAATTAAAAATAAAGACATTTAGCATAAAACTTACAGGTTAACCAAATATGATTTTATTTTCAATTTCTTAAGAGAAATGAAAATATTTTAAAATGAATTAACAAATATTTAACAAAACAACCATTATTAATAACATATAAATGGTATATTTTATATATTAGTTTAGAGTTTATGTTAAGAACTGATGCCTCTGTAACAAAATTATTATAGTATAATTTATGAAGGAGCTACAAATTCATGAATACAACATCAAATGAGCTGGATAGAATTCTAAAATCAGAAAACATAACAACTGTATTTCAGCCTATAGTATCTTTAACAACTGGAAATATTATTGGCTACGAAGCTTTATCAAGGGGACCAGAAGACTCATTTCTTTACAATCCTGAAGAGCTATTTTCAGCAGCAGAAAAATATAACAGATTATGGGATTTAGAATGTTTATGTAGAAAAAAAGCAATAGAGCATGCACAATCTATAGATAAAAATAAGTATTTATTTATAAATGTAGATCCTTTTATATTTAAGGATGAAAAATATAAAAAGGGATTTACTAAAGAATTCTTGGCTAAATATAATATGTCGCCGAAAACTATAATATTTGAGATTACGGAAAAGACTTGTGTTAAAGATTATAAAAGCTTCAAAGCAGCATTAGAGAACTATGTTGAAGAGGGATATAAAATAGCTATAGACGATGCAGGTTCTGGATACTCAGGTTTAAAAATGTTATCTCATACAAAGCCTCATTACATTAAAGTAGATATGGAGTTGATTAGGGATATTCATAACAACTCTTTTAATCAAAATCTCATATCTTTTATTGTTAATCTAGCTAATAGTGAGAATATGCAGCTTATTGCTGAAGGAATTGAATCAAAAGAAGAGTTACTTAAATTGATAGAATTAGGAGTACATGCTGGGCAAGGTTATTTTTTGCAACGACCAGCTTCATCACTAGTAGATATAAATGAAAATATACGTTATATAATTAATAGTACATATAAAAAATATAGTAATGGATTCTCGGCATATTCAAAAAATTGTATTGGTGAAATTGCAAGGAAAGATCGTACATTCAATGTTGGGGTACATAGTAAAAAGGTAAAAGAATATTTTGAAAATTCCCTTAAATCTGGAGCTTGCATAGTTGATAACGATATTCCAGTAGGTCTTATCATGAAACATTCCTTAAATTCCGTATTGGCAACTCAATATGGACAAGCTGTGTTTTTAAAAAGACCAATATCTTTAATTATGGATACAATTCCTCTTATTGTAGATTATAATACTCCAGTAAGTGATGTATCAAATGCTGCCATGAATAGAAAAGATGAAAAATTATATGATTATATTATTGTTACTAAAAACTCTAAATATTATGGAATGGTAACTATAAAAAGCTTACTTCAATATACTACTATGCTAGAAAGAAACTATGCTAAAGAGTTGAATCCGTTAACAGGTTTGCCGGGCAATGCTATTATAGAAAGTAAGCTTGAGAATATGTTGTTATATGAAAACAACAGTTGTATATTATATTTTGATTTGGATAACTTTAAGGTATATAATGACACCTATGGATTTGAAAACGGGGATAAGATAATAAAATTTACAGCAGAACTTATAATTAGTAACGTTAAAGCTACTATGCCATATAATAACTTTGTGGGACATATAGGTGGAGATGATTTTATAGTAATAACTGAGGGGCACTATAGTAAATGCCAGTATCTATGTGAAAATATAGTTAACAAGTTTGATAAAGAGATATTAAAATTTTTCAATGAAAGAGAAATAAAAAATAACTATATAGAAGCAGTAGATAGAAAGGGAAACAAAGATACCTTTGATTTAACCTCTATATCTATAGCCGGCATTTATGGAAAAATGAGTTCCTTTCATAAAGGGGATCATATTGCTCAATATATGGCTTCTGTAAAAAAAGAAGTAAAAGAACTAAGACATAGTAATTATAAAATAAAAGTATTAGAGTAAAATACAATTATTAAGCTATACTTCACAAAAAAACTAATAGGCTGGTAGATTTATATCAGCCTATTTTGTTAAAGAAAAACTTTAATACGTGAACTCTAAAAATATTTGATGTTAAGTTTGTGTTAATTGTATATTTGTATATAATGTACTGAATTTTGAAAAAAAACATGTTAAGGCATTTATTTAAGGTGAATTTTTGCTTTGAAATAGGTCAATAACTGTAATGAGTTAATTGTGTAATGTTAATTTTAGTTAACATGCATATAATAATATATTAACTTTTCAGGTATATCATTATATGAGAAAGATTGTGATTACATTTAAAAATTTGAGGAGGATTTACATAATGAGAAAAAGTTTGAGAGCTATGCTAGCTGCGGTTGCAATAACTGTTGTAGCTGGAGCGTTTGTAGGTTGCGGAAGTAATCAGCAGGCTGCAAAAACAGGAGAAGAAACTAAAAAGGAAATAAGTGGTTCAATAACACTTGCTGGTTCAACAGCGCTTCAACCATTGGCTGAACAAGCTGGAAAGGCATTTACTGAAAAGAATCCAAAGGCAACAATCAATGTTCAAGGTGGCGGAAGTGGTACTGGATTAAAATTAGTTTCAGAAGGTACTGCAGATATAGGAAATTCAGATGTAACAACTGAAGGTTCAAAATTAGATGCTGCTAAAGCAAAGGAATTAGTTGATCACCAAGTATGTGTAATTGGATTTGCAGTAGTAGTAAATCCAGACGTAAAAGTTGATAACCTAACAAAGGATCAAATACAAAAGATATTTACAGGAGAAATAACTAACTGGAAACAGGTTGGTGGAGATGATGCTGCTATAAATGTAATAAATAGAGCAAAATCTTCAGGTACAAGAGCAACATTTAAACAAACAGTTATGGGCGGAAAAGATGAAAAAGAAGGGCTTGGAACAACTCAAGATTCAAACGGAAATGTTGAGAAAGCTATACAAGCTACTAAGGGTTCTATAAGTTATCTTGCTTTATCATATTTAAGTGAGGATGTTAAGAAAAATGTAAAGCCAGTAAAAATAGAAGGTGTAGAAGCTAATAAAGATAACATAACTACAGGAAAATATCCATTCTGGTCATATGAACATATGTATACTAAAGGTGAAGCTAAAGATTTATCTAAAGCATTTATTGATTACATGGTAAGTGATGAAAATAAAGCATTAGTTGAAAAGTTAGGATATATACCAGCAGGTGATATGAAAACTAAATAATGCATTGCAATAATGGGTTGAATGGTTAACATCAGCCACATAATATACTATTTTATATTAGCCGCGAGATTCTATATAAATAGAATTAGCGGCTAATATAATTTTAAAGTCATATTGTAAAAATATGATAAAAAGTACAAAAATGATTAATAAGTGTTATAAAAATTTAATGTTGAGGTTGATAAGATGAAAAAAAGGACTTTATGGCAAAAGTTAAAAAATGAATACGTAGGTAGAAGTTTTGCTATATTCTGCGGTCTATTAATTGTAATTTTAACTCTTAGTATTATACTGTTTGTAAGTTCCAAGGGAATAAGTACTTTTACTAAGCACGGATATTCGTTAAAAGACTTTTTATTCAGTACACAATGGAGACCTGATAGTGATACGCCAAAGCTTGGAGCATTTATATTTATAGCTGGCTCTACTCTTGTTTCAGTAGGTGCTGTTATCATAAGTGCACCTATTAGTATAGCTTTAGCTATTTTTATGAATTTTATATCGCCAAAGTTAGGTGAGAGAGTACTTCAACCAGCCTTAGAACTTTTTGTAGGAATTCCATCTGTTGTATATGGTTGGATAGGATTTAGTATTTTGCTACCACTTATAAAAAGAAGCTTTGGGGGTATAGGCTTTAGTTTAATCGCAGGTATATTAGTGTTAAGTGTTATGATTTTACCTACTATAGCCAGTCTGGCAACGGATGCTGTTAAAATTGTACCTAGAAACTATTTAGAAGCATCTTATGGATTAGGAGCAACTAGATGGCAAACTATAAGCAAAGTTATAATACCTGCGGCTAAAAGCGGTATATTAACAGGGGTTGTAATGGGACTAGCAAGAGCTTTTGGAGAGGCTTTGGCTGTTCAAATGGTTATAGGTAATTCTATAAAATTACCTGAGAATTTATTGAGTCCTACTGCTACATTAACAAGTATACTTACTATGGATATGGGAAATACCATAGGGGGAACTCCTTGGAATGATGCTTTATGGTCTCTTGCATTATTACTATTAATTATGTCATTCATATTTATTTTGATAATAAGAGCCATAGGAAAAAGGGGTGAATTTAAATAATGAATGCAAAACAAAAGGATAAAATTTGGACGGGAATACTATATCTTGTATCTAGTTTTGTGGTTATACTTCTAGTGGCTTTGATCGGATATATAATTATTAGAGGGGGAGATTGCTTAAGGCCATCCTTCTTGTTTGGAGATCCAAAGATTGGAGAAGCTGGAGGTGGTATTGGACCTCAGTTGTTCAATTCATTTTATATGCTGGTAATTTCTTTAATTATAACTATTCCTTTTGGCGTAGGTGGGGGAATATACTTAGCAGAATATGCTAAAGAAGGATCATTACTTAATATTATTAGACTATGTATTGAAACCATGGCATCCTTACCTTCAATAGTGGTAGGTTTGTTTGGACTTCTTGTATTTGTAAATTTTACCAATTGGGGATTCACATTACTCTCAGGTGCTTTAGCTATAGCAGTGTTAAACTTGCCACAGCTTACAAGAGTTAGTGAAAATGCTGTAAGAGCAGCTGGAAAGCCTGTGAAAGAAGCAAGTCTTGGTCTTGGAGCTACTCAATGGCAGACCATAAAAAGAGTTATACTTCCATCAGCTCTTCCGCAGATTCTAACGGGAGTAATATTGTCAGCAGGAAGAATCTTTGGAGAAGCAGCTGCATTGCTTTATACAGCTGGTATGAGTGCACCAATATTACATTTTGATAATATTAGTTTGATTGGAAAGACATCACCTTTTAGTGTAATGAGGCCAGCAGAAACATTAGCTGTACATATATGGAAGCTGAATTCAGAGGGTATGGTGCCAGATGCAGCACAGATAGCAAACAGGGCTTCAGCAGTTCTTATTATTATGGTACTTTTGTTTAACCTTACAGCTAGAATATTAGGTAAAAAGATATATGAATCGTATACTGGAAAGAAGTAAGGAGGAATCTAAATGAGTATAATACAAACTAGAGATCTTGACTTATATTATGGAAGTGCTCAAGCTTTAAAAAAAATAAACTTAGATGTGGAGAAAAATGCAGTCACAGCTTTAATTGGACCATCTGGGTGCGGTAAGTCAACTTTTATAAGAACTTTGAATAGAATGAATGATTTAATAGAAACTGTAAAGATAGAAGGAGAAGTTCTATTTGAAGGTAAAAATATATATAATGATTATGATGTAATAGAACTAAGAAAAAGAATAGGGATGGTATTCCAAAAACCTAATCCATTTCCAATGTCAATTTATGATAATATAGCTTATGGACCTAGGATACATGGCGTAAAGGATAAAAACAAATTAAATGAGATAGTGGAAAACAGTCTAAAAGGGGCAGCTCTTTGGGATGAAGTTAAAGATAGATTAAATAAAAACGCCATAGGTCTTTCAGGAGGACAGCAGCAAAGGTTATGTATAGCAAGAACCTTAGCTGTTGAGCCAGAAATATTGCTTATGGATGAACCAACATCAGCACTTGATCCAATATCTACATTAAAAATAGAAGAGCTTATGGATGTACTAAAAAAGAAATATACTATAGTAATAGTTACGCACAATATGCAGCAAGCCGGCAGAATATCAGACTATACTGCATTTTTCCTTAGTGGGGAAATTGTAGAAAGTGGAAAAACAGAAAGTATATTTTATAAGCCAAAAGATAAAAGAACAGAAGATTATATAACAGGTAGATTTGGATAAAATAAACTTATATTTAAATTACAGAAAAAGGGAAAATGAGGTGATGGTCATGACGAGAACAGGTTTTGACTCTGCTTTAGAAGGTCTTCATAATGATGTGCTTAGAATTGGTAGTATAGTGGAAAAACAAATACACCAGTGTATAGATGCACTAGTAAAGCAAGACGAAAAATTAGCAGAACAAATAATTAAAAACGATGATTTAGTAGATAATTTACAAAAAGAAATAGAGAATAAATGTATTAAGTTAATAGCTAAAGAGCAGCCTCTTGCTACAGATTTAAGAACCATATTCACAACTACAAAGTTAGTAACAGATCTTGAAAGAATAGCAGATTATGCAGTAGATATAGCAAAGATTACTATAAGAATTAAAAATGAAAAGTATATAAAAGAACTGGTAGATATTCCAAAAATAGGCGGAATAGTAAAGGAAATGATTAGAAAAGGCATAGATTCTTATGTAACAGCTGATATAGAAAAAGCTTATGCTGTATGCAAATTGGATGATGAAGTTGACGGCTTATACAAAAAAATATTCACTGAAATGCTATCTTTGATGTCAAACAATCCATCAATTACTAATCAGGTAACTCAACTTTTATTCGTTTGCAAGTACTTAGAAAGAATTGGGGATCATGTGACGAATATATGTGAGTGGACTATTTATTTAGTAACAGGTGAACTAAAGGATTTGAATGAATAAAGAGTATTAACTATATTGTTTATAAACAAAAAGGCTAGTATAAATTTTACCAGCCTTTTTGTTTAGATTAACTTATTACAATGACGGAGAAACATTTCAAAAAGTTATAGAAAGGTTTTCTAGTCTATCAGAAAAGATATATTTATCTTTAGAAAATATTACTAAGTTATCCAAGAAGAATTCGTCTGGTGCGGAGGGCTTACTTAACCTCGTAAGTGAATTTAAAATTAATGAACAGGTTTCTTAATATATATATATAGATAAACACAACTTAAATTTAGCTTATACGTAGGAATATGCTGCCAAAACTGAAGGCGCATTTAAAAACTTTTTTATCAGTCTTAGTGAAGTGTTTTTGAAAATCTTAGGAGCTTTGATATGTTTGAGGTACGAGTTTATCAAAGCTTCTTAGATTTTCATAAACACGAACTTTAGACTGATTAAAAGTTTTTAACGTGCCGAAGTTTGGCAGCATATTCCGGAGTATAAGTTAAATTGGGGACATGTGTGTCTATATTTTTATCTAGCACATTCAGAGGCTTCTCCAGTAAGTATTTCAATTCCATGGGTAAGAGCTGGTAGCACAACTTGTAAATTTTCTACTGCTCCCTTTGGGCTTCCAGGCAAGTTTATAATCAAAGTTTCTTTTCTTATACCGGAGACTGCCCTTGAAAGCATAGCTTTCGGTGTTATTTTTAAGGAAGCAGCTCTCATTGCCTCGGAAATACCAGGGACTTGTTTTTCTATAACCTTTAGAGTAGCTTCTGGAGTAACATCTCTTTTGGAAAATCCTGTACCTCCATTTGTTACTATTAGGTTTACCTTAAGTTCATCGCATAAATATATTAGTTCTTCACTAATTGTATCCATATCATCAGGAATTATTTTATAATGATCTAGTGAATAATTTTCATAAGGCAAAAGATTTTTTATTGAAGGTCCAGTAATATCCTCTCTTTCTCCTCGAGAGCCTTTATCGCTAATTGTTAATATTGCTGTTTTTATCATATATATCCCTCCTAATTTACAGCTAGTATTCTTACATATACACTGTACATATATAATTATAATACAATTATCCCTATAGTTTCATTATAGATTGTCAAACCTAAACATATTAAAAAACTTTAATGAGTCTAAACTTGAAAGAATATTGATAAAATCACTATACTAAATATATTAAAGTCCCAATACTATCTTAAATTTTTGCTAATACTAATAAAAAAATATTTAAATGTAACTTCAGTATTGATAGTATAGTTCTAATTATAAGTTAAATCTTAGGATTTAAACTCTATATAGAGCTAGAACTTTTAAATTTAATTTATTCCACATAGCATATTACTAGATTATGCCACTGATAAATAGTTTAAGCAAGTCTAAG
>NZ_JABAIW010000066.1:0-22384 GCF_014231265.1 Clostridium sp. DJ247
TTTATTTTGTAACATATAATCCTTATGCCTGCTTATTTAAAACTAGCTTAGTTATTCTTTATATTTTTCATACATACTCAATATTAAATATGTAGACACGCCTGATTTAGTTTGTCTACCAAAAACGAAACATTTCCAATATGTAGCAATGAATTAAATTTATATTACTTTAAAATACCATTATGATGTCTAATCTTAAACAGTATAAGAACATTACTTACTTATTCTATTATAATGTTTAATTGCTTCCTTTAAGTGGTCATATTTAAAATCTGGCCAAAAGTCCTTAGTAACCCATAGTTCTGCTTTTGCAGACTGCCACAACAAGAAATTGCTTATTCTCAGTTCTCCACTTGTTCTAATAATTAAGTCTACATCAGGCAATCCTGAAGTAAACATGTAACTACTAACTAAATCCTCGTTTACTTCATCAACGTTAAGATTTTCTTCGTCTATATCATGTATTATTTTTTTTACAGCATTTGTTATTTCTGAACGACTTCCATAATTTAATGCAATATTCAGTGTCATACCAAAATTATTTTCTGTTAACTTTTCTGTTTTTCTAATTTCATTTATTAATTCAGCGGAAAGATTATCTGTAATACCAATATGTCTTACTCTAATATTTTCTCTAGCTTCATTGCGTAATTTTATAAAAAATTCTATAAAAAGCTTCATTAAAAAGTTCACCTCTTCATTAGAACGACTCCAATTTTCAGTTGAAAAAACATAAAATGTAAGTACTTCAACCCCTAATTTAGAGCAAACTTTAGTAATATCTTCAATTGGTTTTGTGCCAGCTTTATGACCAAAAGTTCGAGGAAAGCCTTTCTTTTTAGCCCATCTACCATTTCCATCACAAACTATAGCAATGTGCTTTGGAATTTTAATGCTATTATCGCTTAATAAGTTTTTATTTGAACAATCCATTTTATATTTCATTTCCCTTCTTTTAACTTATTCTTGGTAAATTCAGCTAATGTACTTCCTAATCTAATCCCTTTTTTAATATCTTATGTACGGCTGCCCCATAGAAACGACCCTACCGCACGAACTACCATGCGTTGTTAGCTGTCGTTTTTCTCCACATCATACTAATCATTTATAATATTAACATAATATTCCTCTACATAAAACAAATTAAGCCAGAATTTTAACTCTTAAGAACTAAAATCCTGTATAATCGCTACTATTTCAGACTCGTTATATAAAAATTCTTTCCCCGATTATTTTCTCCCCTCGTAAAGCATTTATTTTTGCTTCATATACATTATCATTTCAGAGAACGTTCTCGTGTTGCTGACGTTTCCCAGCCTTAGAACCACTGTACTTAGGCTGGGGAATATGCCTTAGCGGCTATTTGAAGTTTTCCCCAATTTGAAGAATACACTTTAATACAACACTTGTCCGATTCTAAGTGCTCTCCAGCCAAGGCGGACAGCAACATTTTGTTATCTGCTGTACTCTCTTTTCTCTGCACTAACTTCGGGACTCATTAACACAGCATCTATATCAAAATTATTAAAATCGTTTATGATAATATCTGCTTCACATAAATCTTGTTTTGAAATTAGGTTATTATAGCCTACACAAAACATACCCGCTGTCTTAGCAGCTCTAATTCCATTAGTTGAATCTTCTATTACTATACATTCTTTGGCATTTACTCCTAGTTTCTCTGCCGTTTTTAGAAATATATCCGGATAAGGTTTTGAATTATTAACTTCATATCCACTTACTATAACCTCAAAAAAATCCATTAATTCAAACCTACTCAATACCAATTCAATCTTTTCTCGTTTAGCTGAGGAAGCAACAGCTAACCTGAAATTTTTTTCATGCAATTTTTTTATTAAAACATCTACATCTTTTATTGGCATTATATCCTTATTTTCTCTGATGGTATTAATATACTTTCTTTGAAATTTTTCAACCATAGTAGCAATGTCATAGTTCTTATTGAATTTATTATTCAATCTTGTGAACAACTCAATTGATGTAACTCCGGCACATGAATTATACTCTTCCTCTGTAATAGAAAATCCAATTTCGTTCAAAAAAGAACTCAATACTTGATAGTGTATTATTTTCGTATCAATTATCACTCCATCTTTATCAAATATTATTGCTTTAAACCCCATAATTCTTCCCCCCAATTTAGATGATCCTCTAGGTATATTTTTTGGATTACTTTAGAAGCGAGAACTAGACTTTCTAAAAGAGAGTATTGCAGATAACGTTTCTTGTTGCCGACGTTTCCTGAGCCTTAGAGCCACCGCAATTAGGCTCAGAAATGTGCCTTGGCGTAGTTTTTCAAGAATTTCTATATTTTTAAGACCTACTTGATTATAAGATTTGCTCATGTTTAAAATACTCTCTGCCACAGCGAACAGGGATACGTTGTTATAGGATATGGCAACTCCTCTTTATTTCTATCCGCTAGGACTATGCTTCAAACTAAATCTAAACTTTTACCGAGAACTAAAAGATGAAAATTGAACAAAAAGTTTAATTCGTGATTTATTTAGCCTTCAGTAAAAATTACAGCAGAAAACAAAAATATTATAACTTAATCATGTTACTTGATATTTTTACCCAAGTAAGTAAATCCGTTTGACTTATTACCATTCATTGTCATATATGTGACTGTTTCTAATCTTATATTTTTAAAATCTGATGTAATTGATTCTATCCAACTTAAATCATGATGTCTAAGCACAGCTCCTTCTTGTAACTCAAAAACACCATATTTGTTATATTTATCTTCATATATTTTATATCTTTTTATATTTCTTTCATCAGTATTAAGTAAGAAATCATTTATATATAATATTCCATTCGGCTTTAATACTCTTTTTATTTCATTCATAAGAAAAATTTGGTCACCATCATCAACTATACAAGTTAATACAGCAAATAAAATTATTGAGTTAAAGCTGTTATCTTCATATGGTATTTTTTTATCTTCTTGTACAGTTAAGTTTAACCACGGAAATTGTTTTCTCCCTCTTTCAATCATTCTATTTGAGAAATCTATTCCACATAAGTTTTTAAATCCTTTGGAATATAATTCATTTAATGTTCGTCCATAGCCACATCCAACATCTAAAATTCTATCTTCACTATCTACCAAATCAGAGAATAATTCAATTTGGAATGGTGTTGTAAACTCTTTATCATTAGCTACCTTATTCCAATATTCTTTTTGATGTTCAATTAAATTCATTATTAAAATCCCCCTTATGAAAATATGTGTATAACGTTTCGCATCCACGATGCCCATGAATCCATTTACGTGGTGAATGAGTATGTTGTGGCCTCTTCTAAGGCTTGACTACCCTGCAGTCACAACGAACGGGGATGCATTGTTATGTGAAGTAGTCGACCTAGTTCTTAATCACATCAAAGAAATAATCTGTTTTGCCCTCACTTTCATAACTGGTACTATTAGACGATTCACTTTTCTTCCCCATACCATATGAGGAAATATAGTAACTTTTTATCGGCAATTCATCGTTGCTAATTTTTTTTACGTTATTCTTTGAAATTATTATAAATTTATCATTTTCCTTTATAGCATAATTAACTAATTCGCCTCTGCAAGATATACCATGCCATTCATATAAACCTCTTGGTCTTATCTGTTCCAAATTTAAAAATGATATAACCTGAAAGAACCTTTCAGCTGTTACTAACCTATCATACTGTGCCAATTGTTCTATCTTGCTTGGACGTATAATATATTTTTCCTTATGTGGTAATAAGTCAATAAAATAGTGAACTAAACCTCCTTCTTTACGCGAAATTAACTCATACCTCAACTCCCTAATAGTACCATCATTTTCATAATTAATTTCAAATCCCTCAAGTCTTGTATCATGATTAATCTCTAATTTTTCTTTTATTAATTCCCAATCTTTTTGAAAATCAATTGTATTTATACTGACTGAATGTACTGTAACTTCTTTAGGTCTTTCGTATAAGTACTTATTTATGGAAGGTATAGACAGCCCTATAATAAAAAATATAAGACCTAATAAAGTTGCACGCCGCTTACTTCTGGTATTTAATTTTGGACGTAAAAATATTAAATATATTATAAACCCTAGAGGAATTGCTAGTTTATTAAAATTAAATCTGAAGCTGCCTAGCAGGTAATAGCTCACTAATTTCATAAAAAGAAAATCTTCACTTTTATCACTTTTCCTATATATAATTATTAAGCCCAATATAAGAATAAACGTAGAAATAGTATTGATGTAAATTCCCATCCTTATAACCTCCTATAATATGATGGACACTATTTCACATAACGTTTCTCACTCAAGACGTGCCTCAGCGTTACAGGTGGCTTATTTGCTGACTTAGATAGCTATTATCTTCAGTAGACAAGCCACCGACTTGGTTAGCTGAGGCATGTGCTTTGGCTTCTTCGAAGGCTTTCCCTATACAACCAAAGTGAACTTGAATGCATTGTTAGGCGTAGTCTTTTTTATAAATCTAATACTAAATCAATTTTATTCATTTTTGCATCTTTTACTTCTGGCTTAGCATTACAATACCATTTATATGCTAGTTGCAATCCCTCGAATAAATCAATTCGTGGCATATATAATCCATCTTCTTCAGCTTTTTTTGTATCCAGTAGATATGTAACATTTCTAAAAGGAAAATATTCTCTTATACTTATATTTACTTTTTCACTATCTACTTTTTTTATATTTACTTTTCTATTCACTACCTTCATAGTTGTTTCAACTAACTGTTGCCACGTTACTATCTCGGCATGGGTTACATTATATGCTTGTCCTATTGTTTGGTCTGTATGTATAGCACTTTCAAATACTTTAACCAAATCGCTTATATATATAAATTGTGTCTCTTCATTCCCATTTGGTATAGGAACATCTAATCCTTTGGTTACCCTATCAAACAAATAGGTTTCTCTATATAAATTATTTTCTTCTCCATATATGTAAGTTGGCCTAAATATAGTTACAGGAAATTTTTCATCTTCCCATAGTCCAAATAAATAGTCTTCGGCTTTCTTTTTATCTAATCCATAGCTTCCCCAATTTGCATTTTCACCTCGTGTAAATTCTTCTGTAACTATCTCATCTGAAGGTATATACACTGACCCTGAACTACAAAATACATATCTTTTTAAATTCTCTTTATTTAAAATCGTAATTAATTTTTGCACATCCTCCTTTACATATGCTGAGATATCAAAAATATAATCATAGCTTTCATTTGAAATATTTACTTTTAAATCTTCAATTGATTTTCTATCTCCTTTTAAATGTTTTCTAATTCCATCATATTTAGTAGGTTTAATTCCTCTTGTAAATATATCCACGATATAACCTTTTGATATCAAATATTTTGTCAATGAACTGCTTACAAATTCAGTTCCTCCCATAACTAATATTTTCATACTTTATTCTCCTTTCGTCTTTACTATTCATCTTTTAATTTTAATATTTCTTCTTTAGATAAACCTGTCTTTAATGCTATTGTTTCTACATCCAAAACATCTAATAGATTTCTTGCCACATCTTTTATTCCTTCTTCTCTAGCAGTATCTAGTTCCTCTTGCTTATCTATCAAATTTTTTAGATTTTGCTCATATAATGCTCTCTCATCTTCATTCAAATACATTACATCTAAAACTTCTATTGCCTTTTTTATATTTTTATCTTCTTCTAATTCTTTTGGTATCTTGTTTTTACTATATTCATATGCATTATTTAAAAATGTAACCCATCTATCTAATGTAGTTCTTATATCTGCTAAACTCTTATCAAATTTTTTTAGTTCTATAAAATGTAATTCTAATATATTTGAAAATTCTTTTCCTGTTTTTGAATTATACAGTTTATACATACTGTGATAATCATTACCTTCGAGATAATTAAAGTCTAATACATTTATACCTATGGTTTTATTTAATGCACCATATCTTCCTTTTTCTTGAAGCTGATCTGAATATACTTTTGCCCAATAATATAATGCTCTTTTATCATAAAATGTTTGTGGTGCAACTTGAATTTCTATGTCATACCATTTTCCTTTTTCATCTACAGCTTTAATATCCAGTATAGACATTTTTCCGTTTATATAGTTAGATATATTATATGGATTTTTTATTGTTATATCTTTTATTTGTTCCTGCTCAGTTAAAATTGAATTTATAAAAGATATTAGTAAATCTTTATTTTCTTCACTACCAAATAATTTCTTAAATGCAAAATCTACTTTGGGATTGATTCTACACAATATAATCACTCTCCTGTAAATCGTTTCTCATTATTATATAATAACATATCTACATAATATCCATTAATATTTTTTGCAAAAATTTTCTACCAGCACGAACTGCATTGCAACTAACGTTTCGCATTAAAGACGTTCTTGAGCCGTGCTAGCTCTTAGCTAGGCGAAAGAATGTGCTTCGATGACCTGCTCCAGCGCCCTACTTCAGCAGCGAACGTTAAGGTATTGTTAGTGGACGTTTATCCTTAGCTCTTTTACTAATCCTTGAATTTTTTCAATCACTATATTGGGTTTATCCCAATGAATGTAATGATTAGCACCAATTATGTCTTCTTGCATGCTATTATTTGACCAATTCTTCAGCTCCCTTTGAGTTTTTTCCCAATAAGAATCGCCTTTACTTGTTAAAATAACTAATGGTATGTCTCCAAGCTTTCCATTATCTATGATTTTCTTGGCATTTTCATTCATATTTCTAATTTCACTTCTATTGGTCTTATTTCCTAGATTTTTATAGAACATCATCTTATCGATTTTGCTTAATTCTTTAGGAAGCAATTTATACCTTTTGTCTTCATTAACCATGGGTGTCAATATTCCTATGCTACCTAATGCTCGAACTACGCCACAATCTCTCAATCCTTCTAAAAAATAGTTTAAAAGCACGGCTCCTGGCGCATAGTAATCAGCATAATATTCTGGATTTCCTCCATCAATTAAAACAATTCCGGACACTTCTTTAGGAAACAATTGAGCATAGCGTATTACTTCAAGAGAAGAAAGTGAATGTCCTACCAAAATATAAGGAGGTTTCTCTCCAGCCTTGTCCAATATTTCATGTAAGTCGTTAACCTGTTCATCCACAGTTCTTGGTATAGATGTAGATTTACTCCATCCATACCCTGGTCTATCGTATGTAACTGTTCTTGTAGATTTACTTATTTCTTGCTGTATAAAATAAAAATCTGTATATGCACATGGAGTGCCTGACCCAACAGTAAGAACTATTGTTGGTGATCCATTACCTTTCCCAAATATATGCATCTTATGATTATTTACATCTATTAATTGCCCTGGATAGTTTAACTCTTTGCCTTCATAATAGAGCATAATATTTTGCCATATTGTTCCTATAGCTAAAATCGCAAAAAAGATTATAAGAAATTTAGATAATCTCTTTTTATATAATTTTCTAAAAACTAAAGCCACTTTCATGCTGAATTCTCCAATCACCTTTTATTTTTACACTCTTGATTAATGGTTCCTGATCTGGATAATTCATAAAATTCATCTCAATATTTTTAAATACGTACTCAAAATCTCCGGTAGCAATATAAAAGCATTCAGAAGAAGCACCTGCATTTATTTCCTTTATATCACCAATGTCATATTTGTCTTTTATAATCGCTACTATTTCAGACTCGTTATATAAAAATTCTTTCCCCATCATTTTCTCCCCTCGTAAAAAATTTATTTTTGCTTCATATAGATTATCATTTCAGAGAACGTCTCGTGTCTCCGACGGCACAGCCCTTTAGCGCGACGGCGCTTAGGGGTGGGCTGTTGGAGACATATTGTTAGCCGTCGTTATTCCGCACTATCTCTTCGCCAACTTGACAACTACAATCTCTGGTCTATTAAAAAGTCTCTGCGGAATAATACTATTTCCAAGCCCTCTACTTACAATCATTATTGAATTCCCCTCGTTGTACTTGCCAGAAGTATATTTAGGCATTAACCCCTGATTTGGAGCGATAACCCCCCCAATAAAAGGCAGTCTCACTTGTCCACCATGAGCATGACCAGAAAAGATCAAATCTATGTTATACTTAGCATAAATTGATAGCAATTCCGGTCGATGCGCGAGTAATATCTTAAAATTCTGTTGCTCGCTTCCCTCTAATGCCTTTTGTAGTTCACCGACTAAAAATTTTTCCTCATCATCATATTGTTGGTTAGTCTTTTCTACTGGATCATCAACTCCAATTATTTCAACCTTATTTCCGTTCCTCTCAAGATTGACTTTTGTATCCCTTAGAATTCTAACTCCCCGTTCCTGCAATTTCTTCTCTAATGAACTAAATCTCCCAGACCAGAATTCATGATTGCCGGTCACATAGTAGATAGGTGCTATACCTATAATCTCATCAATGAGCTTAAGGGCAGGTTGCTCTTCATAATGTTTACTATCAACTATATCCCCAGTAATGAAAATAATCTCTGGCTCTACCTTCCTGACTTTAGATACTAGCTTATGCTGATTTTTACCAAACATCTTGCTATGTAAATCTGATAGGTGAACAATCTTTAAACCATCAAACCCTTGTGGCAATTTCTCTAACTCTAAATCAATATTTGTAACTCCTATAGAGTTATTCTGATAATATAGGAAGAATGCCCCAACTATCAAAACAGCAAAGTATATAAATAATTTCTTCATCCTTATTAACAATACACCCCCGATATTAACTTACTTTGCAAGAATAATGACGGATAACGTCTTGCACTCTCGCAGCTATTAAAGCTTAGATAACTCTTATCTCAGCTTTGATGGTTGGCTGTGGCATTTGGGTGGAGCATTTTGCGGAACCGGCAAGTTGTTGTTATCGAAAGTTTTTTATCAATTACTCTACTTGACTTTTACTGAATACCATCTTAAATCTTCTGGATTTGTATAATTTGATTGCTTATATCGATATTCATAACTCTTAGCTGGAGAAATTAAGATACTATCTATAAATCTGAAAAAGTGCTTTATATGGCTTTTAATCTATATATTGAGATATTTTTATTTTAATATTTTTGAATGCTTATGTTTTAATTTTTGAGGCAAAAATTAAATATGTATATAGATAAAAGCTCTGGTTTATCCTCCAGAGCTTTTTCGTATTACTTTTTAGATCTTCTATATCCAGTAGCTTGTGCTTCTTCTTCTGTATTAAACCATGCTTCTGGAACTGTGTTTTCATAGAATTGTCCTCCAGGTACATGGTAGATTTTTTCACCTTTTGAATTTATGTTGCCCTTTATTAGGCCATGTCCACTGGATGTATTTGGTGAAAGTGTTGAAGGCTCAGAGGATGTAGGTGTAGTAGTATCTAATAAGTTATCTAATGTTGATTGAGTAATTCCTGCAGTACCGCCAAGAACATTTAATTTAGTTAGCTTTTTAGCTAATACAAAGTTTTTAGTAACTGATGATGGTTTATCCCCTACTAGAATTATTGGGTTACCATTTAATGCTGCTAAAGCCGATCCACTTAAAGCGTCTGCAAACTTTTCTGAATATGCGATATAAGCATTATCAAAATTAAAGTTGTCTGCAAAAGCATCCATAATATTTGTGTTTCTTACATATTTATCAGCCCCAGGTATTATGTATAGATTAGGAAAGCTAAAAGCTACAGAATCACTAATTAAATCATTTCCACCTAATACATATGTTTTAGGAATATTTTTTCCAACTATAAAACTACTTACTGAAACTGGTACTGAATCTTTTGGCATCAATATTATGGGCATTTGTAATCTTGCAGCTACAGGTGCTACGGAAAGAGCATCTGTAAAGTCACTATCTGTAGTAAGTATTATTCCGTTATCAGTACCTATTTGTTTGGCTACAGCTATAGAAGTTTCATTTCTATCTGCTCCGTAAAATCTCTCTACATTTATACTAATATTATGAAGTTTATCTTCTACTAAGGGACTTACTACACCGGGTCCTCCTATTATAAATACTTTTTTAACATTTAATCTTTTTAACTGATTTTCTGCATTGAGGTCTAGGCTCCCCTTTTGTGTGAGAAGTATTGGAGCATTATACTTTTTAGCTAAAACTGAAGCACTTAAAGCATCTGGAAAGTTTTCTCCATTAACTAAAATTGCATAATCTGAACTCTTCCACCCTTCATTAACAATTTCCGAGCATGTTTGATATCTATCTTTTCCTGATAATCTTTTAGTTTCTACTGAAGCTGCATTAATACTTGATGTAAAAAATAGAATAAACCCTACAATAAGTGCAAATGTATAACCTAAAGTATTCTTATACATATGTATCCCCCTCTTCTATATTATTCCTTTAATTATAATTCATATGACATATTATGTCAAAAATAAAATAATCATGGATTTCTCAAAAGGTTATTTGGCTATAATAAATTCCTGTATATCGAATAAAATTAGACTATAATCCTTACTATCCTTACTTTGACTACTATTCATATTATCCTTACTACCCATATGCAGGAGCTGCTTCTGTCGGGCTACTTGGAGGAGTACTAGCACCTTTGCTAATATTATATATAGTTCTTCAATAAGTACTATTAAAACTATTAATTAATTCCTTCTTATCTATTTTCCCACTTAAGTTAAGCTTTATATCTTTTACTATCTTTATTTTTTGAGGACGATAATGTAATTCTAAATTGTTTTTACAATACTCCATAACCTCTTTTATAGTTAACTTATTATCCCTAGGTAAAATAATTGCCGCTATTTCTTCTCCTTTTACCGGATGTTTTATACCAAATACTACTGCTTTTAATATTTTAGGATGATTATTTAACACTTTTTCTATGTCATAAGGCAGTATTTTTATTCCTCCCTTATTAATAGTACAGTTTTTTCTACCTAAAAGATATAAGTTTCCTTGTTCATCAATTCTTCCCATATCACCGACAGTAGCCTTAGGTCTAAAATCTGGTGCTATATATGGACTTTTCACCCATACTAAACTATCTTCTACCCAAAACTGTACTTCAGGAAAAGCCTTGCCTACACTACCTATTTCAAAGTTTTCTCTAAAATTTATATAAGCTACATGACCTAACTCGCTAGCACCATAATATTCACAAATATGTGCATTAGGAAACTTCTCTTTTAATTCGCTAACAGTTTTCAGATCCAGTTTGTCTCCACAACTTAATAATGAATTCACATTAGGTATGCTTTCTTTTATTTCTTTTAACAGTATTCTATAATGAGCTGGTACCATAAATATACTACTAACATTATTTTCTTCTATTTCTAGAAGCCAGGTCTTTGGATAAATATTTTTAGAGAATACTATACTTCCACCTTCATTTAAAATGTGCATAGCATTATTAAGATTTGCTGTATAAGAAAGAGAACCTACTAAGAAAATTATATCTTTATAGCTAATATTGAACACTTCACTTTGATTTTTAAAGGCACTTGTCCAGCTTTTATGATCTCTCCATATAACTTTATTATGCCCTGTAGTTCCAGAGCTTAGGGCTCCAAGAAAAATATCTGTATCTTTTATATTAGGAAATATAAAATTACTTTCCTTACACAAGCATTCATTCAGAGACTTAATTTCATGCTTTTTTTCTACTGAGTTATTACAATTCTTATAAGTAAATTTATCATCTATTATACAACAGGGATTTATCTTTTTCACAATTCTCTCCAGGTTTGATGGTAATATTTTAATATCGACTGGTATAGAAATTAAACCTGCTCTAGAGCAGGCTAAAAAATTAATTACTGTATTTATGGGATTTACATTTTTTATTATAACCTTTTCCCCTTTTTCATATGTCCCTGCTAAAAACACTGCCCTTTCATGGATACTTCTTACAAGTTCACTATAGGTAACACTTGTATCACCTAAAGTCATACATACTTTAGATGGATTTTCTTCTGCATTTTTATATATTCCTGAAAAAATCAGCATTTTATACTACTCACACCTTTCTACCATAGTTGCTACACCCAGTCCACCAGCTACTCCCAAGGCTGCTATGCCTATTTTTTTATTTTTATCCTTAAGTGCTTCTAAAAGATGAAGCATAATAATTGCACCAGAAGCTCCATAAGGATGACCATAAGCTAATGCCCCTCCAAATATATTTACTTTATCCTTGTGACAATTAAAATACTTTAAAAAAGCCAATATTTTTACTGCAAAAGCTTCATTTATTTCTATTAAATCAATATCATCTATATTTAAATTATGGGATTTTAACAGCTTTTCCGCAGCCACTGCTGCTCCTAGAGGAGATAGGTTTGGATGAAGTCCAGCGCTATCTCCTCCAAGCCATATAGCTTTAGGCTTTAAATTATATCTTTTTACTGCTTCTTCTGATGCCATAACAATAAGTGCTGCTCCATCGTGAGTTAGGCAGGCATTTGCTGCAGTTATTTTACCTTGTTCATTTAAAATAGGCTTAGCTCTTTTCATAAGCTTTAAAGAAGGATTGCTTCTAATGCTGTCATCTTCCTGAATTATACCCTCTTCTGTTTCTATATTATATATAACATCTTTAAGCTTTTTCTCGTGTTTTGCTTTTAAAGCTTTTAAATGGCTCTCCACTGCCCAAATATCCATAGCTTCTCTTTCAATGCTGCAGTACTTTGCTACATTTTCTGCTCCCTCTATCATATCAGGGTCTCCAATATCATAAGGAGAAAATTGTGCTCTTTTATAAAATACATTTTCTCCTCTATGTCTTTCATCCTTAGGATGATATTGTTTATTGGGTGCTAAGCTTGTGCTTTCTGCGCCTCCTACTATAATCAGGTCTTTTTCCTCAGCTTTTATTAAGCTTGCCGCCATATTTATAGCTTTTAAACTGGAACCACACTGAAAATCTATAGTTGTACCAGAAACATGAAATGGAAGTCCAGCTTCTAATAAGCTTAATCTTGCTAAATTCCCCCCTGGACCAATAGCATTTCCAAGTATAACTTCTTCTACAGCATCCTTTGGGATATTATATTTGTCCATAAGTCCTTTAATAAGATAAGCAGTTAACTTTTCTGGTAGAAAATTTTTTAAACATCCATTAGTTTTACCTATTGGTGTTCTTAATCCCCCAACTATATAAACCTTCTTATGCTTGTACATATTTTGCTAATCCCTTATTTAATCTAATTGCTATTACTACTGCAGCTACTGATTTTATCAAATCTCCTGGTAAAAATGGAACAGAACCAACCATAAAAGTTTTCCACATTCCCATTCCTGTAACAAAACTTAACCAAGCTACTCCTAAAAAATGAACTACAATTATTCCACCAAGTAAGCATGCTGCAAACATAATTTTTCCCGATTTATTTTTACTTGTTAAAATACTTATTATCACTGCCCCTACTAAGTATCCAACTAAATATCCTCCAGATTTACCTACAATGACACCTATTCCTGCTCTTCCTCCTGAAAAAACAGGAAGACCTATTGCACCCATAAACAAGAAGGTTAACATACTAAGTCCAGCCTGAATTGGTGTTAACACGCATCCTGCAAGCATTACTGCTAAAGATTGACCTGTTATAGGAATTGGACTAAAAGGTAATGGAATTGTAACATAACTTAAAACCGCTGTAAGTGTTGCAAATAATGCTGAATAAACCATATCTTTTGTTTTTAATTTTTTTGACATATTAAATCCTCCTAATAAATTATAATCATTTAAAAATTACTTTAAAACATACTTTGCTATCCGATATTCCAAATAGAGTTTTAGAATCCTGCCAACATAAAAATATATGGCTACCTGCTAATATTGGACTTATATAAGTTATTTCACAGTTATACATATGCTTTTTTTCTAAGGCTAAATGATCCTCTAATAATAGAAGAATAAGCATAGCCTGAACAATTGGCTTATCTCCTTTATGTATATAATTAGGATCACCACTTATGTAACTAAACCTATGTACCTCATCTTTTGTTATAGTTCTGAAAAAGTCTTTGTTAATATCACATATATAGTTGTTATCAATATTAGTATCCTTTTCTTTGCTTCCATTATTCTTTTTTCTAATCAAGGTGGTTTTAAGTTCTACTAGCTTTTTAAACCCCTCATTTACTTCACAACTACATACTAAATAATCCATAGCTTGTGTTTGCTTTGTTTTTTCAATAATAGATTTTAATTCAACTTCTTCTTGTCCAATCTCTAACTTGTTAATTTTTATAACTTGTTTTGCAATAAAATACCCTAACTCTACTTTAGTTGAAAGCTGTGCTAGTGCTTTTATAAGAAGCATTATAGGCGTAGTTCCTGTATTCCAGGGTTGTTTTAGAAAAAAAGCTTCTTTATAAGTTTTATAATCTAAATTGTTATCAAGACTTTTTTCTATTTTATATACCCCCAATTCATTAAGAACTTTTAATATTTTATATTCGTAATCTATTATATGGTGATTAAACACCATTGTCAACTGACATTATATTTAAAGTTAACAATACTACTATCCCACCTAACAATTATTTACCCTCTTGAAATGCTATTTTTCTTGAACTAAAGTAGAAATCTTAAATATAAATAGACTTCTAAGCTTCAGGGGAGTTTTGACTTCCTCTGAAGAGGAGTTTCCTATAAAGATGGGAGTATTAGAGCGGATAGTCATCGCATAAATACTAAACTCCTGAAATACATAAAAGCATATAAGTTTCATCAACTCACATGCTTTTATGTAAAAATTATTATATATTATTTTAATGAATAGTTAAATTTATTTACATTAACATATTCTAGGTAATTGTTGTCCTGAAGGCATGTCTACTATTCTTTTTCCACCTATAATAGTTTTTAGATAAACCTTCTGGGATACCTGTTCTACAACTCTGCCAATAATTGCTGCATTAGATCCTAATGGATGCTTTTTCATCTGTTCTAATACCTGATTTGCATAAGCCTCTGGTACAAAACAACACAACTTTCCTTCGTTAGCAATGTATAAAGGATCTAAACCTAAAAGTTCACAAGCACCCTTAACCTCTTCGCATAAAGGGATGGAACTTTCTTCTAGCTCAATAGATACATTGCTTATATCTGCAATTTCATTTAATACTGCTGCAACTCCTCCTCTTGTAGCATCTCTTAGTACATGAATATCAGGACATACTTCCAGTACAGAATCTACAAGAGAATTTAAAGCTGCACAATCGCTTTTCAACTCACCATATATATCAATTCCACTTCTTTGACACATAATAGTCATTCCGTGATCTCCCAAGGTTCCGTTGACAATAACCACATCTCCAGCCTTAGCATTATTTGCTTTAATATTTACATTTTCATAAATTGTACCTATTCCAGATGTATTAATGAATAGTCCGTCCACTCCACCTTTTTCAACTACCTTAGTATCACCTGCTATAATTTGAACTCCTGCTTCCTTGGCAGCATCAGCCATAGATTTTACAATAACCTCTAGCTTTTCTATTGGAAAGCCTTCTTCTATAATGAATGCACTAGTTAGATATAAGGGTTTAGCTCCACTCATAGCTAAATCATTTACTGTACC
Organism: Clostridium sp. DJ247; assembly: GCF_014231265.1. NCBI lineage: Bacteria > Bacillati > Bacillota > Clostridia > Eubacteriales > Clostridiaceae > Clostridium > Clostridium sp. DJ247. The sequence goes on from NZ_JABAIW010000066.1 coordinate 15,562, forward strand.
ACAAACTGCAAGCTTTCCAATATCTCCACCCCTAAAAAATATAGGGTTAACTACGAAGGAATCTGTAGTAAAAGCAATTTTGCTGCTGTCTAATTTCAGTTGGGCAGAATCATTCATTTCATTTATAATTTCATTGTTAAAATATTTTAAAAATAAATCACTTATTAGGCTATTTGTTTGTTTTCCCCCACTGCCGTGACTTAGTAATATTTTTTCCTCCATATTGCACCTCCTTGGTATGTTTTATAAATTATATCTATAATAAGCTGCACAAGTACCTTCTGAGGATACCATGCAAGAGCCTACAGGATTTTCCGGTGTGCAGGCCTTCTTAAATAGAGGACATTGAAAAGGAGTTATCTTCCCTTTAAGTATATCACCGCATCTGCAGCCTGGACTTCCATCATAATCCTTATAATCTATATTAAAATGCTTTATAGCATCAAATTCTTCATACTCTTTATTAAATGTATATCCACTATTGGGAATAGTGCCTATTCCTCTCCATGTACTATCAGTGACTTTAAAAACTTTATGTAAATACTCTAACGCCTGAGGATTACCATGATCCCTTACTATTCTTTTATATTCATTTATTATGTTATACTCTTCATTATTTATCATATTTATAAGTGTATCTATACCTTTAAGTATGTCAAAAGGTTCAAAACCAGTTATAACTCCAGGTATTTTATACTTACTGCTTAAAAATTCGTAGGGTTCTTTACCTATAACAGCGCTAACATGTCCTGGAAGTAAAAAACCATCAATATTAAGTTCCTCATCTTCAACAAGTGCCCTCATAGCTGGTGGAACAATTTTATGAGCAGTGAGGAAAAATAGATTTTCAACATTGTGCTTCCTTGCCTCTATAGCCGTTACTGCTGTCATTGGTGTTGTTGTTTCGAATCCCACAGATAAAAATACTATTTCTTTAGAAGGATTGTCCTTAGCTAATAACATAGCATCCATTGGGGAATATACAATTCTAATATCCGCTCCTTCTGATTTTCTTTTCATTAAAGAAGTTACCTTGCCGGGCACCCTCATCATATCTCCAAAAGTTGCAATTATAACATCTTTGTTCAATGTTAATTCTAAAGCAGTATCAATATAACTTTGAGGGGTAACACATACTGGGCATCCTGGTCCAGAAATCAACTTTATATTACTTGGAAGTATATCTCTTATGCCATATCTAAATATAGCCATAGTATGCGTACCGCATACCTCCATAATATTTATTTTTTTATCAGTAATATTTTGTATTGATTTTACGAGGCTTTTAGCATAATCTCCATTTCTAAATTCATCAACAAATTTCATTATCTGATAACTCCTTTATTATTTCTAGAGTTATTGCTGCTTCTTCTTCATCAATTGTTTGTATTGCACAGCCTGCATGAACTAAAACATATTGTCCAACTTTTATATCTGGAATAAGATGCATAAAAACTTCTCTTCTCATACTGCCTATTTCTATAATTCCTTTAAAACCATCTAAACTCAAAACTTTTCCTGGAACTGCTAAACACATACTAAGTCCTCCTAAACAAATAAATTTTACTTTTAGCTCTCTATACCTTTTTACTTCTTTTCTCTATAAAATAAACAATCCATATACTTGCTTCATATAGTATAAGTATAGGTAAAGCCGCTAATATGCAGGTAAATAGCCCAGCGTTGGATATAAATAACCCTTCAAGAGTTAGGGTAAATATTATAATGTATTTTCTCCACTTTTTAAGTTTTTTGGAGCTTAACAACGACATTTTACCTAGAAGTACAATTACATAGGGGATCAAAAATACAATACCTATAAAAAAGCAAAAAATGCCTATAAAATTAAAATATGTACCACCTGAAAGCAGCGGAGTCATATACCCTTGTCCATAGGATATGAGAAAACTTAGCATAAACGGTATTATTAATATGTATCCAAAAGCTATACCAGAGAAGAATAAAATTGATATAAAAAATAAATTTTTATACAGTAACTTTTTCTCTTTTTTACTCAACCCTGGATTAATAAAAGCTGCAATTTGATATAATATAATAGGACTTACAACTATAGCTCCTGTAAATAATGATATCTCCATTCTAGTTACGAACCCTTCTGTTATGGAAAAATACACAAGATCCAGTTTAAACTTGGCTATTGGGGTCATCAGTATTTTGATTAAATAGTGAACTTTTTCGTATATGACTCCTGCTGCAGCAGCTACACATATAATAATTATTATTAATCGCTTTCTAAGCTCATTTAGGTGATCTACCACAGACATCTCTTTTATATTTTCATCAGCCATATCTTCACCTCTAAAGTTAATATTTATGCACTTTTCATTAATTTAAGAGCTTCTTTTCTCTTATCACTTTTTTCTAATATGTAAATACACCAAATGCTAATTTCATATAAAGCTATTATAGGCAACGTTACTAAAATAAAAGTTAAAGCATCCAATGAAGGTGATATAAAGGCAACAGTAATTAGTGAAACCATTATTGCAAATTTTCTTTTGCTCTTTAACATCTTACAATTAATTATTCTTATTCTAGATAAAGCAATGAGTACCAATGGAAGTTCAAAAATTAAGCCTATGGTTAACAGCAATGTTCCTATAAAAGAAAAATAATTGCTGCCTGACAAATTTGCTTTCATAAAATCATTACCGCAGTTTAACAAAAAATTTATTGTTGATGGTAACAAAAATTTATATCCAAACAGAATTCCACCTATAAATAGCACTACAGCAAGGGGAATTACAACAAAGTAAAGCAACCTTCTAACCTTTTTATTAATCTTCGAAGCACCCATAGATATTAATAAATAAGCTATTATAGGAGAGGAAACAACTACCCCTCCTAAGAAAGCAACTTTCATCTTTGCCATTATTCCTTCAACAGGGGTCATAAAGTATAATTTAATTCCATTAAGTGGCTTAGTTAAGATATTTACAATATAGTCAGCCTGAAAATACATAAATGATGTAGCAATAATAATAACTGCAAATATTACTATTATTGATTTTCTGAACTTTTCTAGAAAACGTACTGTTTGAACAATTTGTTCACTCTTTACCATACTTTTACTCCTACTACGCTTCCTTCTTCTCTTCATTTTTTGCTGCGGCAGTATCATCCTTTGTGAGCTCACTTGAAGCTTTCTTAAACTCTTTAATTGATTCTCCTATAGATTTACCTACTGAAGGTAACTTCCCCGGTCCAAAAATCACCAATGCAATTACTAATATTATGATTAACTCTGGAAATCCTATTCTTGGCATAACATTCTTCCTCCTAAAAGTCTATTTTATATATTAAATTTTTATTTTTTTCTCTTTTCAACAACCTTGTCTATTAACCATGCACACAATTCATCTATTCCTTGATCTTTTATACAGCTTGTTTCAAAAGTAATGGCGTTAGCATTTAAAGAATTAATATCTGAATAAAATTCTTCTCTATTAAAATTAGTAAATGGCAGTAAATCTATTTTATTTAAAATAACTGCTCCACTTTTTTCAAACATTAAAGGATATTTAAGTGGTTTATCATTTCCTTCAGTAGTACTTAAAACGCAAATCTTTATATCTTCACCAATTTCGAATTCAGCAGGACATACAAGATTACCTACATTTTCTATAACAAGAAGATCAATGTCTTCTATATTTAATGAATTAAGTGAATTCCTAATCATTTCACCATCTAAATGACATGCCCCACCAGTATTTATTTGTACAACAGATATTCCCTGTGCTTCGATTCTCTCAGCATCCTTTGTTGTATAAATATCACCTTCTATTACGGCAATTTTTATTTCATGTTTTAGTTTTGTAATAACTTTTTCAAGTATTGAAGTTTTACCTGATCCAGGGGAACTCATTAAGTTAACAACGTAAATCCCTTTTTCATCTAATACCTTTTTATTTTGTGCAGTTATTTCATCATTTGTTTGAAGTATATTTGTTACTACCTTAATTTCGCTCATTTTTTTACTCTCCTTCAATTGTATTAACATAAAGCTCATATCCACTTAAAATATTAGTGGAAAACTTATTACAGTTTGGACATAATTTATTGAAGTGATCTATTTCGAATACAATGTCGCAGTCATTGCACATTGCAGTTGCTTTTACCTTTTCAATTAAAAACTCTGCACCCTCAGCTATTGTTCCTTTAGATAAACTGTTAAATGCAAATATTAGTGAATCAGACATTACTCCAGAAAGTTCTCCAATTTTTATAGTGATTTTAGATATGTTTTTTATGTTATTTTCCTCAGCCTTTTCTAAAACAATCTTTATAGAATTTTGCATAATTGAAACTTCATGCATAGCACTCACCTAACTTATATTTAATTGTTCTTTAATATCTAACTCTATCTTAATAAGTTTTATAATTTCAGGTATTTTATTCTTCATAGTTTCCGTCATTTCTGTGTCCAAACATATTTTTTCAGGCTCTATTCCGAATATTGTAACCTGTGGAAATTTACCTAACATATTTGCCATTTTAACTACGTCTAGTATCTGTACATCATGTATTGATAAATTCTCTTTTTTGTAATCCTTAATATCCTCTGGATTAATTTTATAAATAGTACCTGGCTCATATCCTGCTCTCAAACAGTCCACAACTATTACTTTATCGTAATCTAGAAAGTAGCTTAATGTATCTAGTGTAGAAGTACCTCCATCTACTAGTTCTATAGTAGATGGAAGCTTTTCATTTTCCAATTGCTTTATTGTATAGACTCCTACACCGTCATCTTTTAAAAGTATGTTACCTATTCCAATGATGACAGTATCTTTCATAATTAAACTCCTAAAGGCTGTACTATAAATTTAGACATTTCTACTCCTTCTGGTGACATTACATGTACTGAACATCCTGTACATGGGTCAAAAGAGTGAACTATTCTTAATAATTCTACTGGCTGAGTTGTATCAGCTACATGAGTTCCTATTAAGGCTTTTTCTATTGGACCAACATTTCCGCTGTCGTCCATTGGTGAAGCATTCCAGCAAGTTGGTGTAATAATCTGAAATCTTGATATTTTTGAGCTTGATACTGATACCCAGTGTCCAAGAGCTCCTCTTGGTGCTTCTGTTAAACCTACTCCACTTCCTGAAGTTGGTGTTCCTATATTAGTATATCCATTCTTTCCAGTTACTATTTGATTTACCCAAGTCTGCATATTGCTTGCTATCTTAGCAGTTTCTATATATCTTGCCATATGCCTGTCCATAACTGAAACGCCATTTTTATAGTCTCCACTTACCCAAGTTCTTGCTATAGAACCTGCCTCGTAAGGTTGTCCATTATATCTTGGAGCCTTAAGCCATGTATATGCTCCTGATTTTCCGTAGTTCGGTGTTGTTGTTTCGCTAGCAGGGTTTACTCCAGATGGTGAGGAATACCAAGAATGTCCTACATATTCTTTAATATTAGCTTGGTTAAAGCTTCCCACTGTTCCATTAGTTACTGTGCCTGCTGGGAATAACTTACTTCCAGTTGTGTTAGTGTCAAATACACCATAAGCTATTAAATCACCGTAACCTGTACCTACAGTATAGTAATCGCTGTAGGTTGATGCTAATTTATTAACATCTGCTTGATATGTATTTGTAATAAAAGCTGTTATAGTATTTAAATAATTCTTAAAATTGCTTATATCTGTTGAGGATGGTGTTGCAGTTACACCACCTGGAACAACATTAGCAACGTGTGGAAGCTTTCCTCCGAATATTGCACCCATTTCGTGTGCTTGTCTTCTAATTGATAATGCAGTTACATAATTGTCAATTAGTTTCTGATTATCAGTTGAACTAAATCTATAATCTTGACTATATCCAGGTGTCCATGGAGACATTTGTGGTCCTTTAACATAGTCCATCAATGCTAGGTGATAGAAATGCAGAATATTATCTGATAAATAATTGGAGCCCTGAATAAGATTTCTTAAAAGTAGTCCTTGTAATGTAGGAGTAAATCCTGCTGCTTGTTCTATTGCCTTTGATGAAGCAATAGCATGGGATACAGGACATAGACCGCATATTCTTTGTGTTAAAAATGCTGCATCCTTTGGTACTCTATTAATTAACATGTTTTCAAAATCTCTATAAAGTCCACCTGAAGCCTGAGCTGCAGTTACATTGTTATTTGAATCAAGAGTCACTTCAACTTTTAGATGTCCTTCTAATCTAGTTATTGGATCTAATACTATAGTACTCATTTATATCATTCCTTTCAAATTAGAATACCTTTTACACAAATTACTGTGGAATATTCAACGGATTAGTTGGGAATTGTGGCTTAGTACATCCTATACATGGATAATTTGCCGAACCCAAACACCAGTTTATGCCATTGTTCCATTTTAGTGAAGCACATGGTGCATTACAGTATACACCCATGCATCCTAAATGCTCGTAGCAACCCGGTTGTCCAACTGCTGCAGCATCAGGTCCTTCCCTTCTTGGGCAGGTACTGTGTACATATCTTGCAAAGTACTTAGTTGGCCTGCTGTTACTATCAAGTGTAGGCATACCTGTAATTATAAGGTCAAGTAATGTCTGTACCAAAACTGTCGGATGGACAGGACATCCTGGAAGATTAACAACTGGATTTTTAGTTTTACCACTTAATAATGATTTCACTGTTGTACAAGATGTTGTATTAGGGGCAGCTGCTGATACTCCTCCAAAAGCGGAACATGTCCCTGCTGATACTACGTACTTAGCCATAGGACCATATTTTAATAAAGCCTGCTGCATTGTTAATGGTGAACCATTTTGCTCACCAATTATACAGTAGTTTC
>NZ_JABAIW010000067.1:0-21909 GCF_014231265.1 Clostridium sp. DJ247
AAAACACTTCACTAAGACTGATAAAAAAGTTTTTAAATGTGCCTTCAGTTTTGGCAGCATATTCCTACGCATAAGTTAAATTATAGAAGGACATCATTTAAAGCAGATATCAGAATTAAAGGAAGAAACGCAAATGAAATCAACTGATATATTAATGGTATGTTCAAATTGTCATAGAATGATACATAGAAAATACCCTTGCCTAACAAAAGATAAAATTGTTAAAATCATTGAAGACAATAAGAAAAAGTAAATGTTAGTTTCTCGGTAACCTTTTAAAATACAAAGGAGTTATTTTTGTGCTTTAAATTAAGCAGATGTATAATTTTGCTATACTTAGTAAACCTAATTATTGAAGTTGTATCTATATATTGGTAATATGGATATATAGTAGGTATTTAGAAGGAATACATAATATCTAAAAGTAAAGTAATAAAATCTATCAGTTTTGCATTAAGTGAAGGTAATAAGAAGAAGTGCAAGAAAATTATTAATGAGGAGTATCCTTATGACCATAATAGACTAACGGCAAGTGGTTTAATAGGTTTATTAAAGGATAACGGAATATTTGATTCATTTCAAGATGATAATCTTAATAAGTTAACAGGAATTTTAACTGGGTTACCCGTTATAAGAAACAGACAAGCGGGTCATGGTGATGGTATAGAAACAAATGAAGTTGAGAGAAGTTATGCTTCTTTTGCCTTAAACTTAGCGGGTAGTTATATAGTATTTATGTTGGACAGGTACTATGAAAAACAAAATAATATTTATTAATAAGAACTAAACCTTGCACATATGCAGGGTTTTTTTACTCTATAGGAATTTATAAAAAATTTTATTTAAAGCAGCTTCATGAGAAAAATACGGTATAATTAGTAATAAAACTAGTTATTATGTTATAATATTGATAAAGTGAAACTTAAATCATATGGAGTTTCCTAGTTTAATAAATTTTAAAAATAAGATATTAATAATTAGGAGTGAAAATATGAACAAACATTACGGTAATCTGCAAAAAGTAGTAGATGGTAAAAGAAAATTTGCTATAACTCCATACATACCAGGGGGATTCATAACACCAGAAAATCTTGAGAAGATAGCTAAAGTAGCAAAAAAATATAGAGGGGTTTTAAAGATAACATCAGGACAGAGAATTATGATAACAAACCTAGAAGAAGGTAGTCTAAAAGAAATATGGGAAGAATTACAAATGCAACCTGCAGTTAAGACTCAGAATTCAGTAAAAAATGTAGAAATATGTCCTGCTGGGTTTTGTAAAAGATCAAAGTATAATACTATAGGGGCTGGTATGAAGTTAGCAAGAAAGTATCAGTGGATGGAGATGCCATGCAGAACTAAAATAGGAGTAGCTGGATGTCGAAATGCTTGTGGCAGTGTATATAGTAAAGATGTTGGTATCATAGCTGATATTACAGGGTTTAGAGTAATTGTAGGAGGGTCTGCAGGATATAATCCTAGGCAAGCAGATATTATAGCACTAGATATTAATGAATTACAAGCATTAAGGCTAGTGGATAGTGTTTTTGACTATTATAAGGAAAGTGCTGAAGCTGGAGAAAAACTTGGTTTTTTTATAGATAGAATAGGATTAGATAACTTTAAAAATGAAGTTATAAAAAGAGCAGAGCTTTTATAATAAAATCTTCAATATAAAACATAATACTTTACATATTTTAGGAGGGATGAGTTTAAAATGATTAGTGACAAACTTTTAATAGTATTAATTGTGGTAATAGCTATAATAGTTATATTTAATATAATTAAGAAGATAGCTAAGGTATTTACTTTTATCTTAATTATTATTCTTGCAGTATCAGTATTTAAAGTAGTGGAATTACATAAAGAGCCAGCAGCAATTGTTAACTCGGTGAAAACTGATGGCGTGTATACAAAAGATATTTATAATTATACAGGTAAGGTAAAAACATCAGTAGATAATACAATTAATTATTTAGAAAAAAAATCTGTTCAGGGACTTGATGAGGAAAATAAAAATTTACATAGGTATCTAGATGAAGTTAGTAAACTACCTCATGGACCTGAACTAAATGCATTTCATGATAAGTATTATAATTATTTAAAAAATATAGTTCTATCTTCTGATACAGCACTAAAAGGAGCTAATTTGGCTAATGGAACTGTGAAAAACTTAAATTATGTTAAGGATAACCTAAATAAGCAGTTAGATACATTAGTAAATATGAAGCCGTAATAAAAATAATTTATTGAAATGGTCATTAGTTGAGTTTCATATGGAATCAATAAATGTTTAACTTATAATACAATAATTTATGTAATAAAAAGTTAAATATATATATATAATTGACAATAAGACAATATAACATTATTAAAAATTGTTAACAAAGTATATATTGTTTGGATATTTTAAAATATGATAAAATATTTACTAAAATTATAATTTCGAGGGGGATGTAAATGGAAAGCGAGCCTGAGAGTATATTACTCGAACTATTATTAATTCTATTTTTAACTTTGTTAAATGCCTTTTTTTCAGCATCTGAAATGGCTATTGTGTCTATAAATAGAGCGAAAATTTCTCATTTAGCTAGTGAAGGAAACAAAAAAGCAGTATCATTATTAAAGCTATTGGATGAACCAAGTAAGTTTTTAGCTACTATACAGGTGGGTATTACTTTAGCAGGATTTTTAGCCAGTGCTTCAGCTGCTACGAGTATATCTAAGCCTCTAGCTAGGTTATTTAGGGAAATAAGTATACCTATAACTGATAAAATAGCAATGGTATTAGTTACAGTATTGTTAGCATACATTACGTTGGTTTTAGGAGAACTTCTTCCTAAGAGAATTGCTTTGCAAAACTCACAAACAATAGCCATGATTGCTGTAACACCTATTTTGTTCATTTCCAAGATAGCATTACCTTTTATAAAAATTCTCACAGCTTCTACTAATTTTTTAATGAGGATTTTTGATATTGACGCTAAGGAGATAGAAGAAAAGGTTTCAGAGGAAGAAATAAGAATGATGATTAGTGTTGGCGAAGAAAATGGAGTTATAAACGAAACTGAGAAAGAAATGATAGATGGAATTTTTGAGTTTGATAACATGTTAGCTAGAGAAATAATGACACCTAGAACTAGTGTATTTGCTATAAATGTGAACATGCCTATAAGAGAGTTGATAAGCAACGTATTAGAAAAAAAGTTTTCTAGAATTCCAGTATATGAAGATGATATAGACAACATAGTAGGGATTATTTACATGAAAGATTTATTTGCTAAGATGGCGAAAGATAATTTAAATCAACAGACTATAAGAAGCATACTAAGATCAGCATATTTTGTTCCAGAAACGAAAAATACTGATGTTCTGTTTAGAGAACTTCAAGCTACAAAAAATCATATGGCAGTGTTAATAGATGAATATGGTGGATTTTCAGGTATTGTTACCATGGAAGATTTAATAGAAGAAATAGTTGGTAATATATTTGATGAGTATGATGAACTAAATAATGAAGTTATAAAAAAAGTTGATACTAATACCTACGTAGTGGACGGATTAGTACTCATTGATGATATTAATGAAACATTACATGTAAATTTACCGTCAGATAACTACGATACTGTTGGAGGCTTTGTAGTTGATTTGTTAGGAAGTATTCCAGATGAATGTAAGGAATATACTATAGAGTATGAAAATTTAATCTTTAAAGTTGAGGAAGTTGAAGAGAAAAGAATTTCAAAACTTAAGATATGTGTTGCATAGGAACCCTAAGGGTTCCTTTTTCTATGGATAGGAGCATGTACGGAAACTTAACTTATACCACCGGATATGTTGCCAAACTTCAGCACGTTAAAAACTTTTAATCAGTCTAAAGTTCGTGTTTTAGAAAACCTAAGAACCTTCGATAAACTCGCTATGCTCAAACAATCTAAGGTTCTAAGGTTTTCTAAAACACTTCACTAAGACTGATAAAAAAGTTTTTAAATGTGCTTTCAGTTTTGGCAACATATCCCTACGTATAAGTTAAGTTCCATCTCTATATTTAATATACTAAAATTTAAGGCTACTGCATATAATAGCAGTAGCCTTAAATTTTAGTATATTAAATATATTAGTTTTTAAAACTGTGTATAGGAGTAGGAATTCTACCTCCTCTAGCAATGAAGGCGTCGCTAGAGAATTTATTTACTGGCATAACAGGAGCGTGACCTAAAAGTCCTCCGAATTCAACAATATCTCCTACATTTTTACCAGGTGCAGGGATTAATCTTACAGCAGTTGTTTTGTTGTTTATAACTCCTATAGCTGCTTCATCTGCTATTATAGCAGAAATAGTTGATGCTGGAGTATCTCCAGGAATAGCAATCATATCAAGACCAACAGAGCATACGCAAGTCATTGCCTCTAGCTTTTCTAAATTTAATGCACCGTTATTTACAGCATCTATCATTCCAGCATCTTCACTAACAGGTATGAAAGCACCACTTAGTCCACCAACATGACTACAAGCCATAACTCCGCCTTTTTTTACAGCATCATTTAATAAAGCTAATGCAGCAGTGGTTCCGTGAGTTCCGCAGCTTTCAAGTCCCATTTCTTCAAGTATATGAGCAACACTGTCACCTATAGCTGGTGTAGGTGCTAGTGATAAGTCTACAATACCAAAAGGTACATTTAATCTAGTAGAAGCTTCTTTCGCAACTAATTGACCCATTCTTGTAATTTTAAAAGCAGTCTTTTTTATAGTTTCAGATACTATATCAAAACTTTGTTCTTTCACTTTTTCTAGTGCTCTTTTTACAACTCCAGGTCCGCTTACTCCAACATTTATTATAGTTTCAGCTTCTCCTACACCATGGAAGGCACCAGCCATAAAAGGATTATCTTCAACTGCATTAGCAAATACCACTAACTTAGCACATCCTAATCCAGCGGAATCCTTAGTAAGTTCTGCAGTTTTCTTTATTATAATACCCATTTCTCTTACTGCATCCATATTAATTCCTGCTTTACTAGAACCAACGTTAACAGAAGAACAGACAAGATTTGTACGGCTTAGGGCTTCAGGAATAGATTGTATTAATATTCTATCACCCTTTGTATATCCTTTGTGAACCAAAGCTGAGAATCCACCAATAAAATTTATGCCAATAGTATTAGCAGCTTTATCTAAAATCTCTGCATATTTAACATAATCAGTATCACTTGAGGCTCCAGCAATTATTGAAATAGGAGTAACTGAAACTCTTTTATTTACAATTGGAATACCAAATTCATTTTCTATCTGCTTTCCAACTTTTACTAGATTTTCAGCTGATTTTGTTATTTTATCATATATTTTTATTCTGGATTTTTCTCCATCTGAGTCACAACAGTCCAATAGTGATATTCCCATAGTTATAGTACGGATATCTAGTTTCTCTTCTTCTATCATCTTTATAGTTTCTAAGATATTATTTGCATTCATTATAGTTCCTCCTAAAGTGTGTGCATTGAGTTGAAAATTTCTTCTCTTTGGATTTTTATATCTACTTCAAGTTCTTTGCTAGTTTGTAATAATGCTTCTTTAACTTTATCAAAAGGTACATTGGCATTAGCTAATTCTAATAACATTATCATTGTAAAGAAACCTTCCATAATAGTTTGATTTACGTCTAGGATATTAATGTTTAGCTTTAGTAGGTCAGCACTAACTCCTGCAATAATACCTGGTTTGTCTTTACCAACTACAGTAATAATAGCTTTCATAAATACAATCACTCCTAATTTAAAAATTTTTTAAAGAATTTAAATATTTTTTAAAGATAAAAAAAGGCTATACCATAAAAGGGACGAAATTAATTTCCGCGGTTCCACCCTTCTTGGCATAAGCCCTACTTTCAAAGATTTCACTCCAAAGCTCCATTCACAATAAAACTTTAGTTGTTTACACCAAACACAACCTCTCTTGGAAAGTTTTAATACTACTCATCTTCTTCATAGCGAAGTATGAAATTGTTAAAACTTATTATATGATGAATTATAAATATTGTCAATATAGAATATTTATAAAAATTCTAAAAATATTTATCAACTTGCTATAAAAGTGGTTTTAATTGTTAAAATAAATTTTTATTATTTACAAATAATAAAAATAAAACTTGATACTTTTAACTCAGTTAACTGCATTATTAAAAGAGGTATAAAAAAAGTATAGAATAAGGAGAAAATTTTATTATGGCTGCAAAGGATAGAGAGAGTAAAAAAAAGAAAATATTAAAAAAAGTAGTTTTAACCTCATTGTTTACAATATTCTTATCAGCAGCAGGTATAATATGCTATGTAAATAAACAACTTAATAATGTTAAGGTTAACCCATTACCAAATGTAAATGAAGAGTTAGGTATAAACTTAAAAGCAAGTGAAAACATATCCAGTAAGGTTGGGGCAAAAGAAAGAAACATAAAGCAACGCGAGAATATGGAGGATATTACAAGTATTGCGTTTTTTGGAATTGATAGTAGAAAAGTTAAATCTGATATTCCTCATTCAGATTGTATAATAGTTACAACTATAGACAAGAAACGTAATAAAATAAAAATATCGTCTATAATGCGAGATACATATGTGGATGTCAGAGGGCATGGAAAAACTAAAATAACAGAAGCATATTTTTACGGTGGTCCTAAACTAGCTGTTAGAACCCTAAATGAGAATTTTAATTTAAACATAAGAGATTATGTAACAGTAGATTTTAAAGGATTAACAAAAATTATAGATGACTTAGGAGGTATAACTGTTAATGTAAAGAAATACGAATTTAACGAAATTAATAAGTGGATAAAAGAATTGTCTGAAATAGAAAATACAGAATATCTACCTATATATAAGGAAGGTGTTCAAGAGTTAAATGGATTGCAAGCAGTAGCTTACTGCAGAATAAGAAGAGTGGGAGATGGGGATTTTGAACGTACGGATAGGCAAAGGTATGTTTTAACTGAGATTATAAACAAAATTAAAAAATTAGAAATTACTAAGTATCCATCCATAGTATCTAAATTTTTACTGCTAGTTGAAACAAGTTTATCAAAAACTGATATTATAACCTTAGGTAGTAAAGTCATAACTTCAAATATATCTAATATAGAACAGCAAAGGTTTCCTGTAGATGGATATTGTAAGGGTGAACTTATAAATGGAATATGGTATTTAGTTTCTAAACCGGATTTAACAGTACTTTCAACCCAAATATATGAATTTATATTTAATGATATAAAACCTATGCCTAAGCCCCCTTTATTCTAATTTAAAGATAGTAACTTTAGTTTTATTAATTTTCCTAAGTAAATATTTAGTATAATGGTTAATATTTTTAAATACATTTATGTTAGCATATATATAAATAAAAAGATTTAACAACAAAAGTCTTGTATATGTGAACATAGAAATTTTATTGTAATTATAAAGAGTATATTTATAGAAGTATAAGAAAAACTAAAATATATTGCTATATATTTCATAATATCATTTAAATCTATATAATTAACTTATTAAAGTACTTGAAATATATATGATATAGGTTTAATATATAAATATACTAACACATAGTTTTGACAACTACATAATAACATCATTATATTTAAAATTGAGAGGTGGATATTTATGTTTCAAAAGCTTCGAGAACCAGTTAGCGGATTAACACATTTATTTGGTGTATTTGCATCTATTGTAGGTCTAGTTATATTAGTCATATATTCAACGTTTCAAAATAGTCTATGGCATACTATAACTTTTTCTGTGTTTGGAATAAGCTTGATACTACTATATACAGCAAGTTCTGTATATCACTTGGCACCAGTTTCAGAGAAAGCTATAAGAGTACTAAGAAGAATTGATCATTCTATGATTTATGTTTTAATTGCAGGAAGTTATACTCCAGTTTGCTTAATTGCTTTAAGAGGAGCTTGGGGTTGGAGTATATTTGGTATAATATGGACTTTGACTATTGCTGGAATTTTAGTTAAAAACTTTTGGTTTAGTGCGCCTAGATGGCTTTCTACGTCATTCTATATTTTTATGGGATGGTTAGTCATTGTAGCTATATTTCCACTTACAAAAGTATTTTCAAATGGCGGAATGACCTGGCTTTTTGCTGGAGGAATTGCATATACTATGGGAGGAGTAATATATGCTACAAAATGGCCTAAAATTACTACTAAGAATTTTGGGTTCCATGAAATATTTCACATTTTTGTACTATTGGGAAGCTTCTGTCATTATTGGTTAATGCTTAAATATATATTGTACATTTAAAAATTATAATGTAATATACAAAGTGGTGATGAGATATGAAAATAGGACTAGTAAGACATTTTAAGGTGAACTTAAAAAAAAATAATTTTATGACATCAAAACAATATAATGAGTATGTTTTGGGCTATGATAAGGCAGGAGTAATAACTAATGAAATAGTAGTTGATGAACAATGGGATAAATGTTATTGCAGCAATTTGCCTAGAGCTGTAACTACTGCAAAAACTATATATCATGGAGAAATTATTACAACAGATAAACTTATAGAAATTCCGTCCGCTGCTGTAATTAATACTAGTTTTCCTATACCTTATTATATTTGGGCTATATTAAATAGATTTGCTTGGATAAGAAACCATGTTTCACAACCAGAAGGAAGAAGGTTAACTTTAAAAAGAATTAGTGAAGCTCTAGATATTATATTAAAGGAAAAAGATAAAAATATTCTTATTGTAAGCCATGCAGGTACTTTATTTGAGATTGAAAAGATATTAATTAATAAAGGGTTTAAAGGAAATTATTTTTTAAAAGCTAAGAATGGTAAACTATACACTTTCCAGGATAAGTCACCCAAGTTAAAAAAATATAAAGCTTAAAAATTTATTCTAAGGTTATATAGTCAGTTCATAGGTCAAATAGTCTAGTATTTAGAAAAAAATCAGGTTTTTATTTTTATATACTACTGTTATTTCGCTTATGCAACAAAACCCAGCTATTCGTGCTAAAAAATATTGTATTAATGAATAATTATGCTAAAATAATTTTAAGAACATAATATTTACAAGAGTATCTTAAAAAACTTTCAATAGTTTTTTATGTTTATTATTATAATGATAACTTTATTAATATTTTAGGAGGACTAGCATGAGTAAAGATGTAAATATTGATTGGAGTAATCTTGGGTTTGAGTATATTAAAACAGATTTTAGATATATTTCTGTTTGGAAAGATGGCAACTGGGACAGTGGAAAATTGGTAGAAGATAATCAGCTTACTATGAGTGAAGGCTCACCAGCGCTTCATTATGGACAACAGTGTTTTGAAGGATTAAAAGCATATCGCAGAAAAGATGGGAAAATACAGCTATTTAGGCCAGATCAGAATTCTAAACGTCTGAATAATAGTTGTAGACGTTTGTTAATGCCTGAAATACCAGAAGAAAAATTTATCAATGCATGTATTGAAGTTGTAAAGGCTAATGAAGGATATGTGCCACCATATGGAACAGGTGCAACTCTTTATATTAGACCATTTATAATAGGGGTAGGGGATAACATTGGAGTTAAACCTGCTGCTGAGTACATATTCTGCGTATTTTGTTGTCCTGTAGGACCATATTTCAAAGGTGGTGTTGCACCTGTTAACTTTATGATTTCAGATTATGATAGAGCAGCGCCATATGGTACAGGAGCGGCAAAAGTTGGAGGAAACTATGCAGCAAGCTTGCTTCCTCATGAAGATGCTGCTAAAAAAGGGTTTGCAGATTGTATTTATCTTGATCCAGCTACTCATACTAAAATAGAAGAAGTAGGAGCAGCAAATTTCTTCGGAATTACTAAAGATAACAAATTCATAACACCAAATTCGCCATCTATATTACCTAGTATTACAAAATACTCTTTAATTCACATAGCAAAAGAATACCTAGATATGCAGGTTGAAGAGAGAGATGTATATATTGATAAAATAGACGAATTTATCGAAGCTGGGGCTTGTGGAACTGCAGCTGTAATAACTCCAATTGGAGGAATAGAATATAAAGGAAAACTTCATGTATTCCATAGTGAAACAGAAGTGGGGCCAATAACTAGAAAACTTTATGATACACTTTATGGAATTCAATTTGGGGATGTTAAAGCTCCTGAAGGTTGGATTGTAGAAGCATAGATATAAGCGAAGCTTGAACTACATGTGATTTTAAATTTCAATAAATAATATATAAAATTAAGAAAGGCAAGCATAGAGTAATATACTTAAATGCTTGCCTTTTTATAAAAAGAAAGTAAGAAATTATTTTTACAACTAAAATAATTTACTCCTTAGACTTTCGTATTATATTTAAATAAAATATTCTATAAAAATTAATTAAATTATTACACAGTCTTTGTTAGCATCAATTGAAGAATTATGAGGTGTTTGACATTCATAATTTTTACATAGTAGTGCTCTTATATAACCTCGATCTTTAGTAGTTGATTCAATATAAAATCCTCTACCATAATAGAATCTAACAAGGGATAGCATTTTTGAGGCGGTATGCAGATATAAGTTTGTTATTTCTAACTTTATCATTAATTCATCTACAGCACTCATTAGTATCCTACCAACGCCATTATTTTGATAAGAGGAGTCAACGCCAAATCTGCTAAGATAAGCAGTATGGTCTTCTTTAATTTCAATTCTAACACTGCCAATTATTATTTCATCTAAAAGAGCAACAAAAACCTCTTTTGCTTCAATATCTTTTTTTATATCTTCATAGTTTTCAGCAAGAGCTGGAAGTTCTATGTTGGCGCCTATATTTTGAGCATATGCTTTAAAAGCTACTTGAGTTATTTCATGTATTTTCGGTATGTCTGCTTCAATAGCTTTTCTAACCACAAAGACCATTTTTTCCATCGATCTACCCCCGATACCTAATATATTAAATATAGTTTTACTCCGATAGACAGTTACCACGTGTAACTTTGCCTAGTATTATTTTCATGAATAATTATACGTCATATATAATAAAAATACAATAATTATTTTATGAGTAATTTTTATTATGCTATAGATAGCCATGCTCGAAATTTAACTTATACGACCAGATATATTACTATGTTTCGTCACGTTAAATATTTTTAATTAGTCTAGAGCTCCAATTTAAGCAGAGAGCCAAAATCTGTGATTTTGTGCAAATTGGTTAAGCAGACATACAAAATCTGTGATTTTGATATGGTCGCTTACTCTGTGAGTACTCCTCTGACTGTAAGGAAGAGGAGTTTCATAATAATAAAAAGAACTTTGATAAACTCGCTATGCTCAGTTCGGATCAACTTATCAATTACCATTGATAAGTCACTGGTTGAAAGCCATTCAGGCTTTCAACCATATCAAAAGTTCTAAGATTTTTCTCAAATGTTCGCTAAGACTAATAAAAAAATATTTAAACGTGACTTCAACATTGGTAATATATCTCTACGCATAAGTTAAATTTAAATTGTGGTTATCTATACATAATTAGTACATAATATATTTATCATATAATGTGTACTGATTATCTTATTATAATTTCTTTTTAGATTCAAAATATAATACTTTAATAAATTTTTTAGTGTTGATTCGAATATTGGAGATAGAAGGCTTAGCTTCGTTTTCTAATTGCAGCATCATTTTTCGAATTTCTGTAAAATCGAAAAATTTAGTAGCATATTCTTCGAATTTTGGATTAGTATAATCTGTTAGTCCAACTGATGACAAATGTATTAATCCCTGAAATATACATCGCCTCACTCGCTGTTCAGAAGCCTTGATCTCTTTCTTTAGCATATCAGATGAACATGAGCTTCCAAGCTTATTCTCTGCTATAATGGTAAATATGTCCTTTAAGGAAGGAAACTCGCTTCCTAAATTGTTTTTTAGTTCATATTTATAAAGATATTCAAGTATATCTAATAAATCCTTACTGCCACTTTCTCCGATTATTCCAAGATCTGCTAAAAGGATTTGACCAGATGCAGTAATACTTTTATCAGAGGAGGAATTTTCGTTACTTTCCTTTGTTTTACCTAAGTCTAAAAAGTTTAGTGTCTTTTGAATATCATAGATAGACTTCTGTAGACGGATATGTTCTGTAACTTTTTCGATAACTCCAATAACCTCAAGTCTATTAATTGGTTTAGTAATGTAATATTGAACACCTAAAGAATATGCTTTGCCAATCATTTCTTTATTCTCAACCTGAGAAATCATAATTATCTTTCCTTTAAAAGAAGAGTGTAAATCTCGTACTGTCTCAATACCATCACGAATAGGCATTAATAAATCAATTATAAGAATATCCACTTGCTTTAAGATTAATAAGTGGTTGTCTATAATGGAACCGTTATCTGCTTCTCCAACTACATCTCCAAGATCATAGTCTTCAATAATTTCGGCTAACATAGAACGAATAGCCTCATCGTCATCAACAATAAAAAAGCGCATGCTATCATCCTTTCTCTGTTAAACTATTTATAGGTAATTTTATAATAAATGATTTTTTATCTTCAATAGGTAAATTTACCAGCGTAATATTACCTCCAAGGTTTGTAACTACTTCTTTTACATAAGGAAGTCCCATACCTGTAGAGGGTTTCCCGGACACATCGTACTTTGTGGTATATCCAGGTCTAAATATTAACTTTCTCTTCTTTTCAGGAATACTGATTCCGTTATCCTGTACTTGAAATTCTATCATTTCTGATACTGTATTAATAGAGATTTTTATAATTCCTATTGCTTCAATAGCTTCTACAGAATTAGATACTAAGTTATTGATAAGAGATAACACGGTAAATACGTGTAAATTAGGAAGATTTTCTTGAATACTTGAAATAAACTTAATATTTTTTCTCAAGGATGAAGAATACTTCTTATTTGCAGGTATTATGATATTTACTATCTCCTCTGCACTCATATAATCTATTGGTTTCTTATCACATATTAGCTTAGACAGGCCGACATATATTCTTTGGTTATCTTTTTTTATTTCATGTACTTGGCCAGCTATAAGTAACATTTTTTGGGCTAAGGTATCTTTATCTAAGCCTTGTTGATTATTTTGTAAGTGTTGATATAAATTATAGCAATCTCTTGTAATATCCTCTGCATTTTGTAATGATTTCTTTAGTTGAACAGATTCTTCGAATAAATTAGAAATCAATAATAACATATGTCTATTTTGTTCTTGTTGCTGTTCGGCAATTTGTCTTGTTTCATATAACTTAATGATATAGAAAAATGCCAGGGAAAAAAAAGTTCTAATAACTGCAATAACTATAACCTGCCATAGTATTAATGAGGAAACTACAGTTCCTAAGATATAATGCCTAAAAGATAATTCTACTATATTAGCTAACATTTCAATTAAAATACATAAAAATCCTAATAAAAAAGGCTTATGATGCAGTTTATTTATCTTTGCTAAGTAAAAAAATAAAGCATAAGAAATATAATAAAAAAATGCAGAAAAATGAAGTATAAAATCCGGAGCTAACTGAAAACCTCCTTTAATGAACCAATCTATAGATATCCTAAATACTAAAACACAAAGACCAACAATGAAACCACATAGCAGCAGTGGGAAATTTTTTATCCATAACAAAAGAAATAAAAAAGTTGATGTCCCAAAGCTTACTCGGAAGGTATCATGAAAAGGGTAGATTTTTAATTCACCAGACAAAGGTACAGTAATCATCATTAAAATAAGAACTAATATATCTTCTCTCAATAATTCTACACCTCCCAAAAGTTTATTCAACTAGAGCCCTTAATTATTTAAAAGTTCCATACCTATATGCAATGGAGTTAAAAAAGGTCCATGAAAAGAATAACAAAAAATAGGTTAACAATCTAGTGCATATTTAAATAAATATTGGTTAACTGTTGTATTGAAATTCTACCATAAAACTAGGTTTAATAAATTAAACTTTGTTTATAATTATTGTACCTTGTTATGTTGAACATAGTAAAAATAAGTTAATTATGTAATTAATGTAGGTTCAAAATAAATATTTAGAATATAAAAAATATTTCCTCAAATGTAGTAAAAAATAAATATCTTTGTAAGTATAAAATTTTTTTCATAATTTTTTTGTGATTCTTTTATAGTTTTTTTATAGTTTTCTGTCGTATTGAGTAGAATGTATATTATTATTTTAGTATTAGTTAACTGATAACAAAACAAATGAATAATGTTAAACTCAAAATTGTAAATAAAAGAAAGGTGAGATTATATGAAAAAATTAAAAATTGGATTGGCAACACAAATTCTTATTGGGCTTGTACTTGGTATTATAGTAGGAGCTGCATTTTACGGAAATCCGGCTATTGGAACATATCTTCAGCCTATAGGAGATATTTTTATACGTTTAATTAAAATGATTGTAGTGCCTATTGTTTTTTCATCACTTGTTGTAGGAATTGCAGGAGCAGGTGATATTAAACAAGTTGGTAAACTTGGAGGAAAGACTATTCTCTATTTTGAGGTGGTAACTACAATTGCCATCGTGGTCGGATTATTTGTAGCTAATATAATTCATCCTGGCACAGGAATAGACATGCATTCCTTAGTGAAAACTAATATTTCAAATTACGTGAATACAACAGAATCTGTAGCACATCATGGTTTTGCGGATACAATTGTAAATATTGTTCCAACAAATATTGTTGATGCTCTTGCAAAAGGTAATATGCTTTCTGTAATATTTTTCTCAGTTATGTTTGGTTTAGGTGTTTCTGCCATTGGAGAAAAAGGAAAGGTTGTCCTTAGGTTTTGTCAGGGTACTGCAGATGCTATGTTTTGGGTAACCAATCAAATCATGAAGACTGCTCCGCTTGGAGTATTTGCATTAATTGGTGTAACTGTATCTAAGTTTGGGGTTAAATCCTTAATCCCATTGGGTAAACTAGCACTTACTACTTATGGAGCTATGATATTTTTCGTACTTGTTATACTTGGTATTGTTGCTAGAATAGTGGGGACAAAAATTACTGCTATTATAAGCATACTAAAAGAAGAACTTATCCTAGCTTACAGTACTGCTAGTTCGGAAACTGTATTGCCTAAAATAATGGAAAAGATGGAGAAGTTCGGTTGTCCAAAATCCATTGCAACATTTGTTATCCCTACAGGTTACTCTTTTAATTTAGATGGATCTACATTATATCAAGCAATAGCAGCTATATTTATTGCTCAATTGTATGGCATTCACTTATCAATTCCAGAACAAATTAATCTAATGATCGTACTGATGATTACTTCAAAAGGTATAGCAGGTGTTCCAGGAGTATCCTTTGTTGTTCTTCTTGCTACATTAGGTTCAGTGGGAATTCCTCTAGAAGGTCTTGCATTTATAGCTGGTATTGATCGTATTCTTGATATGGCAAGAACTGCGGTAAATGTTGTAGGTAACTCTCTAGCTGTTGTTGTAGTTTCAAGATGGGAAGGCAAATATGATTCAGCTCAAGGAAAGAAATATGTTGAAGCCATCACTGAAGCTGCAGCAGTTAAAGAAATTGCTTAAGACACAAACAGAGTTCTTGGTTTACGGCGTGGTCATGGATAAAAGATGATATTAATAAGGTTATAATAAAATCCCTGTGTTAAAAAACATAGGGATTTTTAGTTATAAACAAAAGTTAAGTAATATTATTAAACTATAAAATTAGTAAGTTTCTTTTTTATTCTATTTGATAAAGTGGAACTTAAATGAGATGTTGGCTAAAACGCCTAAATGGCATTTAAGCAGCATATGATTCTTTATAGTAAATATTATTGAAAATACCAAAATAATAATACATAATAATAATTATATATAATAAGTAGAAAGAAACTATAAAGGGAGAGTGAGCTTATGCTAAAAATAGTGATATTGGATAAAAAAACCTTGGGAGAGGATATTGATTTAAGTATACTTGAAAAGTTTGGACAAGTTGAGGGGTATGATATAACTAGTAAAGAAGAGGTTGCAAATAGAATACATAATGCTGATATAGTGATAAGTAATAAGGTGATTTTAAATGAGGATAACTTAAAAGATGCTTTAAATGTAAAGCTTATATGTGTCTCTGCTACAGGTACAAATAATATAGATTTAGAATATACGAGAAAAAGAAATATAGTTGTTACTAATGTAGCTGGGTATTCTACTAACAGTGTTGTTCAACATACCTTTGCATTATTATTTTATTTACTTGAGCATTTAAACTATTATGATTACTATACAAAAAGTGGTGAGTATTGTAAAAGTGAAATATTCACTAATTTTTCAATGCCTTTCTGGGAGGTAAGTGGCAAAACTTGGGGCGTAATTGGCCTAGGGGATATAGGAAGAAGGGTTGCTAAAATAGCTGAAAGCTTTGGAGCAAGAGTAGTTTATTATTCTACATCAGGAAAAAATGCTAATTCGGATTATGAGAGAAAAGAATTAGATGAGCTGCTAAAAGAAAGTGATATAGTTTCAATACACTGTCCTTTAAATGAACGAACTGAAAATCTTATAACTTTAAGACAACTAAAGACCATGAAAAACTCGGCAATTTTAATAAATGTAGGCAGAGGAAAAATAGTAAATGAATATGACTTAGCTAAAGCTATAGATGAAAACTTAATTCAGGGGGCTGCTTTAGATGTGTTATCTGTGGAGCCAATAACAGGGGATAACCCGTTGTTAAGTATAAAAAATAAAGATAAACTAATAATAACACCTCATATAGCTTGGGCAAGCTTTGAAGCACGAACAAAACTTATAGAAGAGATATCGTTAAATATAGAAGCATTTTTAAATAATGAAAAGAGAAACATAGTATAAGATAACCACAACTTAAATTTAACTTATACGTAGGAATATGCTGCCAAAACTGAAGGCACATTTAAAAACTTTTTTATCAGTCTTAGTGAAGTGTTTTTAGAAAATCTTAGTAGCTTTGATATGGGTGAAAGCCTGAATGGCTTTCACCGAGCGACTTATCAATGGTAATTGATAAGTTGGTCCGGACTGAGGTACGAGTTTATCAAAGCTACTTAGATTTTCAAAAACACGAACTTTAGACTGATAAAAAGTTTTTACGTGCCGAAGTTTGGCAGCATATTCGGTCGTGTATGTTAAATTTCGGGCATGGTTATCTATAATTGGAAACAATTCGATAACTATATTTGCTTGACAGATTAGTTATCTTAAAATATAATTAGTTATTAGAAAAGTGAAGTAAAAAATACACTTTAATTTGGTCCTGTGAGGCCAGAAAGAGGTATGATTATTATGATAATGTTTTTTTGTTCTATGGAGAAAATTTTTTATAATATGCAATTGTATGGGTAGTAGGAAGATTATTTTTATATATGTGTAGTCTTTTTATTGCCCTTTTCTTTTGAAAAAGTTAAGGGCCTTCAAACATAAAGTGTATTTTTACTCAAAACTTAAGGAGGTCTATTATGAAAGCAAAGCTTATATTAGAAAATGGAATGACATTTCACGGAAGTGCGTTTGGATATTTAAAGGATAGTGTTGGAGAAGTTGTATTTAATACTGGAATGACAGGATATCAAGAAGTTCTTACAGACCCATCATATTATGGTCAAATTGTTACAATGACATATCCTCTTATAGGAAACTATGGTGTTAACTTACAAGATTTAGAATCAGATTTACCAAAGGTTAAGGGTTTTATTGTTAGAGAAAAATGTAGTTATTCAAGTAACTTCAGATCTGAATTAGAACTAGAGGATTACTTAAAACAAAATAAAGTTATAGGCTTAGAAGGAATAGATACTAGAGCTTTAACTAAAATTCTAAGAAACAGTGGAACAATGAAAGGAATAATTACACTAGAGGATACTTCTTTTGAAGAAATAAAGAGCAGAATAGATAATTTTTCAAACGCTGATGCTGTAAAGAATGTTACCTTAAAAGAAAAATATGAGATAGAAGGTACAGGAAAACATGTAGCTATTATAGATTTTGGTATAAAACAAAATATAATAAGATCATTTTTAAAGAGGAACTGTAAGCTTACAGTTTTCCCAGCAGATGTAAAAGCTGAAGAAGTTTTAAGTGTAGATCCTGACTTAATATTTCTATCTAATGGACCAGGAAATCCAGAAGATCTAACAGAAGTTATAGGAAATTTGAAGAGCTTGATAGGTAAGAAACCTATTGTTGGAATATGCTTAGGTCATCAGCTTTTGGCTTTAACCCTTGGAGGAAAGACTATAAAGTTGAAGTTTGGGCACAGAGGATGTAATCATCCTGTTAAGGATTTAGAAGAAAATAGAGTTCATATAACTTCACAAAATCATGGATATGTGGTAGATATGCTTCCAGAGAATATGGAAATAACCCATAAAAGTATGAATGATGGAACTATTGAAGGCATGAAGCACAAAAAATTACCTATATTCTCAGTACAGTTTCATCCAGAAGCTTGCCCTGGGCCAAGAGACAGCGACTATATGTTTGATAAATTTATGAAATATGCACTTTAGGAGGTAACAGATATGCCATTAAATACAGATATAAAAAAGGTTTTAGTTATAGGTTCAGGTCCAATAATTATAGGCCAAGCAGCAGAATTTGATTATTCAGGAACACAAGCCTGCCAAGCTTTAAAAGAAGAAGGCGTAGAGGTAGTGCTTATAAATAGTAATCCAGCTACTATAATGACGGATAAGGAAGTAGCAGATAAAATTTATTTAGAACCATTAACAGTGGAATTTGTTGAAAAAGTTATAGCTAAGGAAAGACCAGACAGCCTCCTTGCAGGTATGGGCGGACAAACAGGGTTAAATTTAGCTGTAGAACTTCATGACAGAGGAATATTACAAAAGTATGATGTTAAGGTAATAGGTACATCCGTAGATTCTATAAAAGAAGGGGAAGATAGAGAACTCTTCAGAAATATGATGAATAGAATAGGTCAGCCTGTTATACAAAGCGAAATAATAACTGATATGGAAAGCGGAAAAGCCTTTGCAAATAAAATAGGATATCCAGTGATAGTTAGACCGGCGTATACTTTAGGGGGAACTGGTGGCGGTATAGCAGAAAATGAAGAAGAATTAGAACAAACACTAGCGTCAGGTCTTCAATTAAGTTCTATAGGACAAGTCCTTCTAGAAAAGAGCGTTAAAGGATGGAAAGAGATAGAATATGAAGTAATGAGAGATGGTTTTGGAAACTGTATTACGGTATGTAATATGGAGAATATAGACCCTGTAGGAATACACACAGGAGATAGTATCGTAGTAGCACCAAGCCAGACATTATCTGATAAAGAATATCAAATGCTTAGAAGTGCATCTATAGATATAATAAATGCGGTAGGAATAAAAGGTGGATGTAATGTACAGTTTGCGTTAAATCCAAATTCCTTCGAATATGCAGTTATAGAAATAAATCCAAGAGTTAGCCGTTCTTCTGCTCTAGCATCAAAAGCAACAGGGTATCCAATAGCAAAGGTAGCTGCAAAAATAGCATTAGGATATGGACTAGATGAAATATTAAATGCTATAACACAAATGACTTATGCGTGTTTTGAACCATCACTAGATTACGTAGTAGTTAAGATCCCAAAATGGCCTTTTGATAAATTCCAAGGAGCAGATAGAACTTTGGGAACAAAAATGATGGCTACAGGAGAAATTATGGCTATAGGAAGCAACTTTGAAGCTGCCTTCCTAAAAGGCATACGTTCCTTAGAAATAGGAAAATACTCACTAGACAACAAAAAGTTTAGAGAGTTAAGTATAGATGAATTAAAAGAAAGAGTTATGTCACCAGACGATGAAAGAATTTTTGCTCTTGCAGAACTTCTAAGAAGACAATATAGAATGGAAAAATTAGCTGAAATAACAGGTATAGATAAATTCTTTATCAGAAAGATTAAATGGATAGTTGATGAAGAAGAAAGATTAAAACTAAGCACAATTGATGATATAAATAGAGAGTGGCTTCATGAATTAAAAAGAAAAGGGTTCTCAGATAAGGGATTGGCAGACATGCTTGAAGTAAGTCCTGATGATATATACAGACTTAGAAGTATATGGGGAATACAACCAGCTTATAAAATGGTTGATACCTGTGGTGGAGAGTTTGAAGCTTTATCACCATATTACTATTCTACTTATGAAACTTATGATGAAGTAGAAGTTTCATATGATAAGAAAGTTATTGTAATAGGATCTGGTCCTATAAGAATAGGTCAAGGTATAGAGTTTGATTATGCTTCAGTACACTGTGTAAAATCACTTAAAAAGTTAGGTATAGAAACTATAATAATAAATAATAATCCAGAAACAGTAAGTACAGACTTTGATATATCAGATAAATTATATTTTGAGCCTCTTACAGAAGAAGATGTATTAAATATAATAGAAAAAGAAAAACCATTTGGGGTAATACTTCAATTCGGAGGACAAACAGCTATAAAACTAGCTGAGTTCTTAAAAGAAAAAAACATTGCAACACTTGGTACTACTGCAGATCAGATAGATGTGGCAGAAGACAGAGAAAAATTTGATGAATTACTTGAAAAGCTTCAAATAGCAAGACCTAAAGGTAAGGGAATTTGGAATGTAGAAGAAGGACTAGAAGAAGCTAAAAAGTTAGGGTTCCCAGTGCTTGTAAGACCATCCTACGTAATTGGTGGACAAGGTATGGAGATAACCTATGATGAGAAAGAACTTGTATATTACCTAACAAATGCCTTCCAGAAGGATAACAAAAATCCAATACTTATAGATAAGTATTTAATGGGAAGAGAAATAGAAGTAGATGCTATATCTGATGGAGAGAATGTACTAATACCAGGCATAATGGAGCATTTAGAAAGAGCAGGGGTACACTCTGGGGATAGTATAACTATGTATCCAAGCCAAAATATAAGTGCTGATATAAAAGCTAAGGTACTAGAATATACAAAGAAGCTTGCTTTAGAAATAGGTATAAAAGGTATGATCAATATACAGTTTATAGAGTTCCAAGGACAGCTTTATGTTATAGAAGTTAACCCAAGAGCATCTAGAACCGTTCCGTATATAAGTAAGGTAAGTAAAGTTCCTATAGTAGACATAGCGACTAGAGTTATGCTTGGTGAGAAGTTGAAGAATTTAGGTTATGGCATAGATGTATATAAAGAACCAGATTTAGTTTCTGTAAAAGTACCTGTATTCTCAACTCAAAAGCTTCCAAATGTAGAGATTTCACTAGGACCTGAAATGAAATCTACGGGAGAAGTTTTAGGCGTTGGAAAAAACATTGATGAAGCTTTATATAAAGGCTTTGTAGCAGCTAGTATGTTTACTAAACAAGATATGCCTACTATACTAGCTACTATAAATGATCATGATAAAGAAGAGTTCTTACCTATGGCAAAGGAATTACACAAATTAGGCTTTAAGTTTGTAGCGACTTCAAATACTGCAAAGCTTTTAAAAGAAGCAAATATAGAAGTTAAAGAAGTTAGAAAGCTTAAAGAGGAACATCCAAATATAATAGATGTAGTTAAAAATAAAGAAGTAGATCTAGTTGTAAATACTCCAACTAAGGGTAATGACTCAAAGAGAGATGGCTTCCACATTAGAAGAGCAGCCATTGAAAGAAATATAGGGGTAATAACAGCATTAGATACCTTTAAGGCTATGGTTGATATAAAGGTTAAAGGTATAAAGGATGAAGAGCTAGATGTATTTGATTTAGCTAAATAGAAAATGTTGTGTCAGAAGTAAAAGGGTGCTATTTTAATATATCAGGTAGAAAGGCCAGTGAATTGTATAACAATCAATTCACTGGCCTTTTATAGGGTTCCAAAGTAGAAACTTAACTTATACTCCGGAATATGTTGCCAAACTTCAGCATGTTAAAAACTTTT